>JAZOLR010000074.1:0-22442 GCA_045653255.1 Eubacteriales bacterium
TGAATACGGTGTTTTGACCTATATATCCTGCGTTGATGAGTGCCTTTTCTTCTTCTGTCGCACGGCCGAAAATTACAGGTCTGCCGATAGAAGATGCATAACCCTCATATCTTGCGCCAATCTGCAAGAATGTGAAATCTCCTGCGTTTATAACCTTTTGACGTGCGCGGCTTATCGCTTGGTCGCTTCCGTCACCTGTCAAAACCCAAAGCGGATAACTTTCTCTTTCTGCGCCGAGTTCGTGCATTTTGCCGAGTGCAAGACCCGTTACCTGAGTCTCCGTCATACCGGGACGGATATTTTCAAGCACGTAGTCAAAGGTCTTTTTCGTTATCTCTGCCGCTATTCTCTGGCACTTGAGTTCGTTTTCCGTTTTAATTATTCGAAGATCGCTCAAAAGATGATCTTTTACGATGTTTTCTTCCGTGAATAACTCTCTCAAAGCAGAATACACGCCTACGTTCATAAGGCTATATCCAGCCACGTATATTTTTTCGGGTACGTAATTCCCGAATCTCTCTTTTATAAGTCCTGCAAAGGTGTCGAGCGGCTTTCCCGGGTATTCAGGGTCTGACGACTCGCGGAATGCCTTCAGAAGTCTTATTTCGTCTATCTTTGAACGGTCCTTTGCATAAGTATAACTTTCAGGGCCGATAAGAAGGGCAGGGTCTCCCTCTTGCGTTACAAGTACGCCCGCCGTTTCGAATGAAGGCCAATAGTTTGACAAATATCTTACGTATTGCGGCTCTGCCTCGTTTCCGTATGCCAGAAGCAATTCAACACCGTTTTTCTTCATCTCTGCCTGAAGTTTTTTTGCTCTCTCTTTGAATTCAATATCAGGTATCACAAATCTTTCCATTTCGTTTTCTCCAATCTTTTTATTCCTTGCCGCAAAGGAAGTCGGCAGGATTGTCTATAAGCATAATGTTTATATCGTCTTGGCTTATGCCTTCTTCTATCATAACGGGAACGATATTTCTTAACAGATGGTCGTATCCCCAACCGCCGTAAGCGCGCAAAAGTGTCTTCAAGCAAACGTCACAACTCAAAAGAATTTGGCTCTTGTAGCCTTCTTCTATAAGTCTGCGGAGTAAGCGCACACGGTAAAGGTCAGATATAAACTGTCCGTATCCGTCGTGACGTGCTTCACGGTCAACGTAATACTGCTTTCCGAAATTGTCAAACTCAACGTAAACGCCCTTTTCGAGCAATGCGTGGATATAGTCGATATTACCCTCTACGTCAATGTGAGAGATACATATTTTGTCGGGATTAACTCCGCTATCAAGCAGAATATCCGCCGCCTCTATGCCGTTTACGGTCCACGGGTTTATATGAACGTTTATTCCAACGCCCGTTTTCTTTTGCGCTATCGCCGCGGCTTTGAGAACTCTGCGTTCGTTTTCGTTGAAAACTTCGCTTATTCCTATCTCGCCGATTATTCCCGCTTTTATATCCGTACCGTCAAGACCGACTTCAATCTCTTTTACAATGGTGTCGGCTATTTCTTCGAGTGACATGCGTTCAAGTTCTTTCGGATGAGTTGAGTAAACGTAATAACCCGCACCCGCTATAATGTTGACACCCGTGTTTTCAGAAATTCTCTTCAACGCTTTCGGGTCTCTGCCTATTCCGTTCGTTGTCGCGTCTACTATCGTCTTACCGCCCGAAAGTGCGAACCACGCGAGTTCTTTTTGTTGCAACTCTTCGTCTGTCATTTTGAGGTTGTCTTTCAACGCATAGGGGTCTCTGTTGAGAACACCTAAATTATCTATTGCAACCTTTACGCCGTCAGAGTTGTCGAAATCCTTTATCTCTCTTGGGGTGTAAAATGCCGAAATGTCGATGAACACGTGTTCATGAGGACTTACTATTCCGAGGTCTTCTTTTTTTATAGGGCCTCTGGTGCTTTGTACGTTCATTTTCAATTCCTCCTTAAAAGAAACTTACTATGTATATATTTTATCATTACCGTATAAATATTTGAATGGTTTTTTCCTATGAGTTTTCGTGCCGTTTTGCGTGAGTATATGCTAAATTTCTTTGTATTTTTGCCGATTTTTTATTGTTTTTTTATTTTGCTTTTAACTCTCTTTGTACTTGTTTGTACTTTTTGTACATAAAATTGTGAAAAACGATAGACAAACGCAGATTTATCTGCTATAATAAAAGAGTAAAAACAAAAGACAAGAGGTATGTGTTTTGAATAACGAATGCTTACATTTCACGCTAAAAAAACTGTTTTCCTCGCTGAAAGTCGAAATAGAGGAAGCGGAATTGGTTCAATGCAGCGACTCATGGCAATGCAAAGATAAAGCATGGGACTCAAATCAGATATATTACGTTATAGACGGAGAATTTCACATAGTCACCGACACGCTGGACAGAGTAATAAAGCAGGGAGAAATGGTTCTTATCCCCGCGGGCGTTCACGTCACTTGCGAAAAAACCGTAAATAACAAACTCTATAAATATTGGATAAAATTCAAATCAGACTTCAACACCGTCAACGTCTTTGAACTTATAAAAACAAATACCGTTATCACAATAGAGAACAAGCGCGATGCCGAGGACTTGTTTTATAACCTCATCTTCAAGAATAACTGCGTCGCCCCTGCCGCAAGAATAATGTACAGAAATTCATATCTTATGATGATACTTGCGCTTTTCATCGACAACGCAATGACAGACGGCATAACGCTTTCACGCTACGGTGTCGATTTTGAGAAAATAATATCGTATATGTACGATAATATGCACAGAGATTTGTCAGTATCCGAACTTGCATCGCTTGCCCACCTCAGTAACGACTATTTTTCGCAACTGTTTCGACAGACTTTCTTTGTCTCCCCCGTGAAATTCCTCAATGAAATGAGAATAGAACGCGCAAAAGAATTACTGTCGGAAGGTGAAATGAAAATAACAGAGGTAGCGGAGAAAGTAGGATTCAACGACGTCTCCCACTTCAACAAAACTTTCAAAAAGCAAGTAGGCTACTCACCGAGAAAAAGTAAAACGTATACCGTAATGGAGTGATGCTATGAACACGAAAACATTCGGCGCAAGAGTAAAAAAAATGAGACGGGCAAAGGATGTTTCCGTCGAACAGTTTGCAAAGAAAATAGATATTTCCGTCGACCACTTAAGAGCCGTCGAATGCGGCAGAAGAACACCCTCGCTTGAAGTGTGCGTGAAAATAATAAACGCGCTCAATATTTCCGCCGACGAACTTTTGAAGGGAAGCGTAACCCAAGCGTCATCGCTTCTTATAAACGATATAACGAGAAAAATGATAGGTCTGTCAAACGAAGAACTTCGTATGCTTGACGCGGTTTGCAGCGCAATGATAGACGAATTTAAAAACAACAGACAACAAAACTGATTGCATAACACTCCTCATAGTCAAGACCACCGGTTGAACCGGTGGCTTGCACAGCCCCTAGAAGGGGCTAATACTGGCTTAACCCCTAAAGGGGCATAGAAGGTTTAGCACCGCATTACAATCTCAGGCAGCCGCTCACGTGCGGCTGTCTTTTTTTGCCTACTTTCTCTGGCTACCCGTAAACGGGTCAGTGTATTCCTTTAAGCTTATTTGATCTTGCATCGCATCTTCTTCCAACTGATGTTTGATGTATTCCGCAATTACCTTTTTATTTCGACCGACTGTATCTACATAGTATCCACGCGCCCAAAAACTTCTTGTTCCGTACTTGTATTTTAGGTTAGCATGTCGGTCGAAAATTATTAATGTGCTTTTCCCCTTGAGAAATCCCATAAACTGTGCTATACTTATATGCGGCGGGATACTTACGAGCATATGTATGTGATCTGGGCATGCTTCCGCCTCTATGATCTGTACATCCTTCTGCTCACACAATTTCCTTAATATTTGTCCTATATCTTTTTTTAATGCACCATATATTTCTTTTCTTCTGTACTTCGGGGCAAATACTATGTGATATTGACACCTATATTTTGTGTGTGCCGAACTTCGTATCTCATTCTTTTCTTTATTCATCGATTATTCCTCCTTGTATCTTTAGTAATGCGGTCGCCAAACCATTTACTATTATACTTGGAGGTTTAATTGTTTTCAATCTCTCTGCTTTTAGCTCGACATTTTATTTTCGCTGAAGCTTTTCTCTGCCCCCGGTATAACCGGGGGTTGTTTGTTGACACAAAACAAATAGGCTATCTCAAATTTTTCATTTGAGATAGCCTATTTTTAATAACTTGAAATTTTAGTCATTCCAAGAAAGTTGTGAACGGGAACCGTCGTAAGCCTTTTCCCAATCGTAGTCGCGGAAGATACTGCCGTCTTCGTTTGCAAAACGTTCGGGGTTAGCGCACTTGTCATAGCCGACGATACCGAGACGAAGTTCGTCTTTGTCTGCTATCTTGTATATCTCGTTTATGCGCTTCATCGACTTGTCGGAGAGAATACCCGGTGTAACCGATGCAAGAGTAGCCATACCCGTGAGAGCGCACATTTCAAGGAAGTCGAGGTTGAGGTCGGGGTCAACCTTTTCGGTGAATGCCGCACAGTCAGGGTCAACGAGATAGAACGAATCGTTAAGCGGTAATCTCATTACGGAATTAGTGCCGAAACGGTGTGTCCACTCAAAAGAGCGACCGCTTGTATCGTTACCCGTGCGGTATACTGTGTGAATGCCTGCTGTGAGATGGCTTATCGTGTTACAACCTATAACGTCTGCATCGCCTGCGCCATTCTGTATAGCGCGGTAAAGATTCTTCACAATCGTTGCAGTAGTCTTCGTGTTATCGTAGAACTTGTGGTGAATACCCCAGAGATTCATATCTCCGCGGTTATCCGCATAAATGTTAGACTCGAATATATCTATCGTTGTGAAGTCGTGCTTGATAAGGTCGTATCCCCACGAGCGAATAGTTGCCGCATCGCGCTCAACTCTTTCAAGAGTGTAGGGGTGAGAAGGGTCGAGAATGATACCGCCGTCTCTTGTCTGATAGTTGCTGCCCACAGGAATTTCACCGAGTGTCAAAAGAGGTCTGAACCAAATACCTGCCTTTGCTCCCTTGTCGTGAATTGCCGCCGCAGTATCGCTCATAGAGGGGAAGTGACTGTTAGGTGTCCACGGTCCGCCTATGTAGTAGGGGGGGCACTGTGTGCGGTTAATCTGCCAGCCGTCGTCAATTATCATATAGGGACGGTGTGAAGTGCCGTCGCACATCTGCATAAGATAATCCGCCTCCGTCATAACGGTTTCGTGGCTTATCTTTCCGTATGCCCAATACCAGTTGTTCACACCGAAAATAGGTTCTTTCGGCATATTAGGCGTAGGTTGCATAAGTCGTGCAAATCTCTTTGCTACGTTGTATACTTCCTCTCCGCCCTCGGAGAAAAGTTCAACAACTTCACAGGCGAGAAGAGGCTCGCGAAGGTCAGTACCTCTGTCACCTGAACAAAGATTCAAGAAAAGCGTTACACCGCGAGGGTCAACCTGCCAGTATGCAAAACAGTCAGGACCTATCTTTACACCGTAGCAAGCGAGCGAGTCTCCGCTCTTTACGTAGCAGAACCACGGCAAAGGTCTGCTTGCCATAAGCGAAGTCCATTGCAAATACTGAACAGAGCCTGCGCGCTCCCATTGGTCGCCGTATACCTTGTCTGCGTGAGAAAGGTCGCCGCGGAAACGCAGTTTGAGATATTTCACGGGTGCACCGCTCGGATATACTGTAACTTTGCCCACTCCGTTTTCTACTTTATAGTCGAATTTTACGTCGTTTGTCGCCGTTACCGCTTCTTCAAAGCGGAAAGGGGAATTTTCCGTCGCACCGAAAGAATTGTCGGGTGCTCGGAGAACGCTTGGAAATTTGTTAGCCATAATAAATACTCCCTTTCATTGAAAGATTTGTAGTATACACAGTAATTATAGCAAATACAATCTTCTCTTTACATAGTATAATGTTGTGTTTGTTTGGCATAATGTTGTTTTTTGCTTGTTTTTTTTCTTCGCCTATATGCCTGTATGTTTCCTACTTTTGATTTTATGCGGTCTTGCTATTGCATTTTTCTTGAAAAAGTGGTAAAATAATAAAATAAAGATGAAAAAACTCATAAACGAGGATAAATTATGAACATTATCATTATAGGAGGCGGCGCAGTAGGCTCTGCTATATGCATCCAACTTGCACGCGAAGGACACGACATCACAGTAGTAGACAACGATAGCGTTGCACTCGCCGAAATTGCCAACTCCTGCGACGTAATAGGCGTTATAGGAAACGGCACGGAAGTATCCGTTTTGAAAAAAGCGGGTGCAGAGACGGCAGAACTTCTCATCGCGGTATCTCCGTCAGACGAACTCAATATCCTTGCTTGCACAGTTGCGAAAAAACTCGGCACGTCTCACACCGTCGCAAGAGTTAGAAACCCCGAATATAGCGAACTTATACAACTTATGCGCGAGGAAATGGGACTCTCACTTACGATAAATCCCGAGTTTGAAGCGGCATCTGAAATATACAGAATGCTCAGTTTCCCTGCCGCCGCTAATATAGACACTTTTGCGCGCGGAGGAGTTGAACTTCTCGAACTCGTCGTTGCGAAAGACTCACCTTTGTGTAATAAAACTTTGAACGAACTTCGTTCTTCTCTCAACGTTCGTTTTCTCGTTTGCGGTGTGCTTCGCCGCGACGAAGTATATATCCCGTCAGGTAACTTTGAAATAAAAGAAGGCGATACTATTTGCGTTACCGCGCCCGACGAAGAATTGACGAGATTCTTCAAAGCGATAGGCGAATATATGCAACCTGTCAAAAATCTTCTTATCGTAGGCGGTGGAAGAACTACTTTCTATCTTGAAAAAATGCTTGAAAAAGGCAAGATAAATTCCGTAGTAATCGAAAAAGATAAAACTCTTTGCCACGCACTTGCCGAAAACTTCAACTGTACGGTAATATGCGACAAGGGTACAAAGCAGGACCTTCTTTTGCGAGAGGGAATAGACAAGACGGACGCATTCCTTGCTCTTTCCGACATAGACGAGGAAAACGCTATTGTCTCAATGTACGCGAAAACTGTCGGCGTTGAAAAAATAATAACTATGATAAGAGCGATGTCATACGTCGACTTTTTCAAGGGAGTAGGACTTGAAAGTATCATATCCCCGAAATTCTCGACCGTCGAGACAATAATTCGCTACGTCAGAAGTATGGCGAATACAGGAGACGCGGATATCGAATCACTTCACAGAGTTATGGACGGCAGAGTAGAAGCGCTTGAATTCCACGTAAAAGAAGAAATAGAGGGAATAACAGGCGTACCGCTTAAAGAAATGGACATCGCAAAAGGAATACTTATCGCGTCCATTATCCATCGCGGACACGTTATTTTCCCTGCAGGTAACGACAAGATAAGCGGCGGTGATACCGTCATAGTCGTTGCCGAAAACGGACGAATTAAAAACATTAAGGATATATTGAACTGATGAATTACAGAATGTTAGGACGGCTTCTCGGCACAGTCGCGCAGATTGAAGCGGTTTTCCTCTTGATTCCCGCGCTGGTCGCCTTGGTATACGGCGAGTCCGTGTGGCCGTTTCTTATCACTTTCGCTATACTTTTGGTCTTATCCTTGCCCCTTGTGTTGAAACAACCGCAAAACAAGCGAATTTTCGCAAAAGAAGGATTTGTGTGCGTTTCTGGTGCTTGGATAATGCTCTCGCTTTTCGGTGCGTTGCCGTTTGTCATAAGCGGAGCAATCCCGAATTATATAGACGCGCTCTTTGAGACCGTTTCTGGTTTCACAACCACAGGCGCGACCATTCTCACAGAGATTGAAACGCTGCCTCGCGGAATACTATTCTGGCGCAGTTTCACACATTGGATAGGCGGTATGGGAGTGCTCGTCTTTATGCTTGCGTTGCTCCCCTCAATAGACGGTCAGGCAATCCATCTTCTCCGCGCAGAAGTCCCCGGCCCTACGAAAGGAAAACTCGTACCGAGAATACGTCAGACCGCTATAATTTTGTACGGCATCTACTTCGCCCTCACAATCGTCGAAATAATCGCTCTCTTGTGTACGGGTATGCCCATTTACGATAGCGTTGTCAACTCGCTTGCGACGGCAGGCACGGGCGGATTTGCGGTAAAAAATCTCTCGATAGCAGGGTATGCAAATCCCGCGGCAGAATGGATTATCGCTATATTTATGCTCATATTCGGCATAAATTTCAATATGTATTACTTCTTACTTATAAAGAAAGCGAAAGCCGTTTGGAAAAACGAAGAACTTCGCGTGTACCTCGCAATAGTAGTTATCGCTACTACGTTACTTTGCGTCAGTACGTTTAACTTCTTCGGCAACTTCGCGGAATGCATTCGCGCGTCATTCTTCCAGACCGCGTCCATTATATCCACGACAGGATACGTGACAGTGAACTATGACGAGTGGAACTCGTTTGCAAAGGGAATTATACTTATTCTCACGTTTGTCGGCGCGTGCGCAGGCTCTACCGCAGGCGGTCTGAAAATTTCGCGAGTTATTCTTATAGTGAAAAACATATTGAAAGAAATAAAGCACGTTCTTCGCCCGAATTCCGTGAACGTTGTCCGTCTTGACGGTGAAAGCGTATCCGAAGAAACGCTTCGCGGTACGGCAAACTACCTTTCTATGTATTTTGCATTTATGTTTATGTCCGCGATTTTGATATCAGTCGACGGCTTCGGTTTTGAAACCAACGTCACGGCGGTTATCACGTGTATAAACAACGTAGGCCCTGGTCTTGCCCTTGTCGGACCTGTCGGAAACTTCGCAGGATTTTCATATTTTTCAAAATTCGTTTTAACGCTCACAATGCTTGCAGGCAGACTTGAATTTATCCCCCTTATCATCTTCTTCTCGCCGTCTGCTTGGAAACGTTCTGTAAAGAAAAGTTTACGAGATAAGGAGCAATCGCTTAAATAATGGAACAAATAAAAAAACAAGCCGCGCAAGCGGCAGAAGAACTTTGCCGTGTGGCAAACCTCAAAAAAGGAAATATAGTTGTTGTCGGTTGCTCGACAAGTGAGGTCACGGGTCACAAGGTAGGAAGCAGTTCAAATCCCGAGGTCGCCGAGGCTGTCTTCAACGGAATTTATTCTGTCTTGAAAGAAAAGGGAATATACCTCGCCGCGCAGTGTTGCGAACATCTCAACCGCGCTATAATCACAGAGCGCGAAGCGGCGAAAGACCGCGATATAGTCAACGTAGTACCGCAGATAAAAGCAGGAGGCTCGTTTGCTACTGCGGCATACAAGGCGTTTTCAGACCCTGTCGCACTTGAAGAAATAAAAGCGGATGCAGGACTTGACATAGGCGGCACACTCATCGGTATGCACCTTCGCGCAGTTGCCGTCCCTCTGCGACTTGAAGTAAAAAACATAGGTGAAGCGATACTCCTCGCCGCACGCACACGCCCGAAATTCATCGGCGGTATCCGTGCCTGCTACGATGAAAAATTGCTTTGACAAAAAACAGACTTTTTCAAAATTGAAAAAGTCTGTTTTTTGTATTTATACCGCAACAGTTATTTATACCGCAACAGTTTCGGGAATTTTTGCGTATTCCTTATACAAAAGGAAAAATTTCAGCGCGTTTTCTTCTTGCGGTATGAGAATTTCGTAGTAGTCTTTTTGGACCGAAAGCACGAGCGCGTATTTTCCGTGCATTGCAAGGTCTTGTACGTCTTTCAGAGGGATACGTATATCACCGAATGAAATTTCCTCGCGTGACATTGAGAATGCACCCTCGCAAACGAGCGATTCTACGTGGTCTTTTACCGTCTGTATCTTCGCACCCTTGACAGAGTAGCCCTCGCCGCGCTCTGCGACTTTTGCCACTTCTTCTTTTTGCCAAGCGAAAAGGTCTTTTACCGTCTTTTGTTCAAGTCCCGAAAGCATACCGTATTCGTTATACTTGAAACTGCCGCCGCATTCTTTACAACTTACCGTGTCGCCGTCAGAATGCATACTTTCGTGCGCGTGGCAGAAAGGACAAGTGAAAAGCATACTTTCCATTCTGTAAGCAAGATGCTTGTTTTTATACTTTTTCGGGTTTTCTATCTGTCTTGCATACGCGTCTTCGTAGAGGTCGCGGCGGATTATCTCGTTTATCTCATCAACCGACATCTCTGCGAGTTGTTCTTTCGTGTATACCGCCACAGGCTCACCGTGTATATATCCTCTGCGAGTGCCCTCTTGACTCCACATAGGACTGACGAAATATCCGCCCACGATTTTATAGGTGACAAGCGCACACTTTGCGCTCTTTACAAGTTGTCCTGTCGTGTCTGCTATCGGGTTAGGCAATCCGTCCCAACTGCGTACACCTTCCGCAAACATACATACACTCGCGCCCTTGCGGATTCTGCGTAATACGTCAAGTATCGCGTGTGCCGCGGACGTACCTTTATAGCGGAGAATAGGGTCAAATCCAAACTTCAAAAACTTGTATGCGGTCTTCCAACGTGCAATATGCTCACTGCCGACAAAATACATTTGTCTGCCGAAACTCACACCGACAAACAAGGGGTCGAAATCGGTCACGTGGTTTGAAAGCACTATGTAGGGAGTTTTCGGAAGATTCTTTGCCTTCTTGTACGTGTATCCGAATTTAAACCAAATGAATACAGCGACAAGCGGACGGAAAAGTTTATAGAAAAATATATGTTTTTTGTTCATTTCTTTTTACCTTGAAAATAAGTTTCGAAAACGGTAATACCGTTTAACACACTTTATTATATCAAAAAAACGCTAAACTGTCAACTAATCTTCTTTTTCTCTTTTTTCCAAGCACCCGAGAAATAGAAGAATATACCCATAACGAAAGGCGTAAATCCTGCAAGCGCATCCCCGAGCCAGTACCCGAGATATTCCATGTGCAACCAAGAGCCAAACAGTATAGAAAGTCCGATTCTCAAAATGATACCGTCAAGAATAGCCGTCACAAAGTTGAGACTTACGTTTCCGCTTCCGTTGATGAGCGCATTCATAGGAGCGCGGCACGCGCTGCCGAAGAATATAAGCACCGCAATAGGAATATATTCAAGACCGATAAGAAGAGCCTCTTCCTCGCCCGCCTTCAAAAACAGTCCGAAAATTTCAAGAGGGAATAAATAAACGGCAAAAGAAAGAATTGTAGCGATAGTAAGCGTGATAATGAAAAGTCTCACGATTATCTGCGTCACGCGTTTGTATTCACACGCGGCAATATTCTGACTTGCCATGCTTGAGCCTGCGGTATTGAGCGAGTTTGAAATAAGGTTGCTTATACTTCCTATCTTGTTTGCAATACCTGCAAACGCAGAAACCGCAACACCGTAGCCGTTTATCATCGCGTTTACGAAAAGTTTTGAGAATTGCACGGATGCCATCTTGATAGCCATAGGAATTCCGAGTTTTACAAGTTCAGCGAGCATAGCGCGGTCGAAATGTAAAAAGTCGTGTCTTGTTATATTAAGTCCGAAATCCTCGCGCCTTTTCGCAAGGAATATAATACTTATAACGAAACTGAGAGCCTGACTTATGACGGTGGCAAGAGCCGCACCTGCCGCGCCCATCTGCATAAAGTAAACGAAAACTATATCAAGCACCACGTTCGTTACCGCCGCAATAGCGATAAAGATGAAAGGGTGCTTCGAATTTCCCATTCCGCGAAGTATCGCACTCACCGTATTATATCCGTAAATAAATATAAGTCCGCACGCGCAAATTGTAGAGTAGGCAAGAGCCTCGGAAAATGCAGCGTCAGGGGTGTTCATCAAGTCGAGAATGCCGTGTCTGAAAACAATACAAACAATACTTATTATAGTGGCGGAAATGAAAAGAAACATCGACATCGTACTGACAAAACGGCCTATCTTTTCTTCTTGCTTCTTTCCTATGTATCGCGCTATTATAACTTGCCCCGCGCTTGAAAAACCTATTGAAACAAACGTCATAAAAGCAGTAACGTCACCGCCGACAGAAACGGCGGAAAGCCCTATCTGCCCCATAACCTTGCCGACAACCAACATATCCACCATATTGTAGAATACCTGCAACATATTGGATAAAAAGAGAGGCAAAGCAAAAACCACAAGTTGCCGTGTTATATTTCCCTTTGTAAAATCTCTTATCTCTTTTGTTCTCGTCATTTTGTTTCCTTTTTCGCACTATTGAACTTTTCGCATTGCAAAAGCGCATTTTCAATAAGCGCTACCGTGTTTGATATTTTTCCGTTGCCTTCGTCGATTATTATATCTGCGTACTTTTCATAGAGTTTACTGCGCTCACAGTACATATCGTGAAGGGATTGACCGTCTCGCAAAACGACACCGCGATGCACGTAGTCGCCGAGACGGCGAGACATATTGCGAAAGGAAATTTTCAGGTATATAACGACACCCTCTTTTTTGAATCTTTCCATCGCCTCTTTGCCGTATACCGCGCTTCCGCCCGTAGAAACGACCGCATTTTCGAAATCAAGCGAAAGATTAACTTCGTTTTCAAGAGAGAGAAAACCGTCAGCGCCTTCTTCGCTTATTATTTCATGCAAGAGTTTTTTCGTCTTATCTTGGATTACAAGGTCGGAATCTATGAATTTGAAGCCGTACTTTTTGGCGAGAATTACACCTATCGTGCTTTTTCCGCAGGAAGGCGGCCCTATGAGTATTAAAGACATATAAAACCTCATATAAAATTTCAAATAAATGTTGAAAAACTAACATATAGATTATACAACCGAAAGCGAATAAAGTCAATAAAACACGCGCAAAAACGAAAAAATTAAGCCTTTTTTCTACATAAAATATTGAAATATGAAAAAACCTGTGATATACTTGTCTATATATTAAAATTCAAACTTAAAAAGGATAGTTTATGAAAACAAGAATAGGAATATACGGTTACGGAAATCTCGGCAGAGGCATTGAATGCGCCATTCGGCAGAATGCAGATATGGAACTTGTCGCAGTATTCACTCGCAGAGACCCGAAAACCTTGAAAATAAGCACCCCCACCCCCGCCGTATGCGCAACAAACCAAATAAAGGACTACGTTGGAAAAATAGTCGTAATGATTTTGTGCGGCGGAAGTGCGACCGACCTGCCCACACAGACTCCCGACCTTGCGAAATATTTTTGCGTAGTCGACAGTTTTGACACCCATGCGAAAATTCCCGAACATTTTGAAAAAGTAGACAAAGTGTCAAAGGATAATTCCCACACCTCAATGATTTCTGTCGGTTGGGACCCCGGTATGTTTTCACTCAACCGCCTTTATGCATCGGCAGTCCTTCCCGACGGAAAGGATTATACCTTCTGGGGAAAGGGCGTAAGTCAGGGACATTCCGACGCTATCCGCCGTATCGACGGAGTAGTTGATGCAAGACAGTATACAGTACCCGTAGAAGAAGCACTCGCCGCAGTAAGAAGCGGAGTTTGCCCCGAACTTTCAACACGCGAAAAGCACACGCGTGAGTGTTTCGTCGTTGCCGCAGACGGCGCAGATAAGGCAAGAATAGAAAAAGAGATAAAAGAAATGCCGAACTATTTTGCCGACTATAACACGACAGTTACGTTTATCACAAAAGAAGAACTTGACCGAGACCACGCAGGAATTCCTCACGGTGGATTTGTCATTCGCACAGGAAAAACAGGTGCAAACCTTCAGAATAATCACGTAATAGAGTATAGCCTCAAACTTGACTCAAACCCCGAATTTACCGCTTCCGTCATCGTTGCGTACGCACGCGCAACCCACCGCCTCTTCCGTGAAGGCGTATACGGATGCAAAACCGTGTTTGATATCCCCCCTGCATACCTCTCACCGAAATCCCACGAAGAAATAATATCTGCAATGCTATAATCAAAACCACCGGTTGATGAAGTGAACCGGTGGTTTTTGATTTAATATTGCTTATAACTGCGAGGGTCTCAAAACGGCAAAATACCAATTGGTTGCCAACAAATGCGCCGTAAAGGATTTCGCATCTTTGACGTATTCGCCGCTCTCAAGATTGATTATTCCGTCGTTTGTGCAGATATAGAATGCAGTGCCGATATCCTTGACAGAGAGAATAATATCACCTGCCATAAGATATTCGGGTCTTAACATTCTTACCGATAATTCGTCGAATTTTGTCTCTACTTTGATATTTCTTCCGCCGAAACAACACGGAGAGGGAATCATCTTCGCGTAAAGTGAGTCTTTTTTGAAACTGTAGCGGTTTTTCTCACCCACAACATCAAAAAGACCGTCGGTTATCTCTTCTACCGTTTTTGCAGGAATCACGTCAGCGCCCAATACGCCTCTGTATATCTCGTTTATGCATTCAATGGGAGAAAGTCCCTTGCCTGCGTAATGTTTTGCCGCCTCGCTTATCTCGTTTTTCTTTTCCTCTGTCAAGGCTTTATTTATGTAAACGGGGTGGCAAGAGTGAGTAACGCCGCCAACTTTTGCATTGTTAGTGCGGATAAACTCGCCGTAAGGCGCGTCTTCTTTTACTTTAACCGTGTAAGAAACGGTAACTCTTTCGTCTGCTTTTACGCGGACAACCCAAGAAAGATTATCGCCGTCTTTTTCTTCTGCACCGCCTATATATTCTGTGTAGTTAGGCACAGTATCTGTTATTTTGAGGGTTACTTCTTCGTCGTTTGAGTTGTATACCAAGAAAGAGAAGGTTATTTCTTCGCCTCTGTCTGCTATATTGTATCTTTTCTTCGAGCACAACTTTTCCGCCATAACACCGCGCAGATTTTTGAGTCTGTTTACGGTATTTTCGGGAATTACACCGTTGAATGCGTTGATAGGACGCACTATTTCAAGGAATCTCAACTGGTCGAAAACGTATCTTCTGTCACCTTCTGTGAAAAGGAAGTCCGAAGACATCATTCTTACAGTAGGCTCGTAAGTCTCGTTAGGGCAGGATTCGTTGTAGTTATAGTTTTGACCTGCGCTATGAATGATATTTCCGTTACCTACGTAAATCATCGCATGACCGCCGTCTTTTTTGGAGTAGCGAATGTTTATAATATCCGCAGGGCGCAAAATAGAGTAGAATTCTTCTTTTACGCGCTTCTTTTCTTCTTCTGTTTCCTTGTCTGTAACTTCGTATATAAATACCTTGTGCGGATTTACTTCGTGCAAGTGTCTCGTTGCGTAATCCGTCGTCTCGTAACCGAGAGAATATCTGTGCGTGTCAATTGCGAAAGCCGCGCAGTTGGAATATCCCCAATACTCGCTTGTATATTCTTCGGGCGACCTTACGGCAATCTGCCAACGGAAAGTACCGTCGCATATAGTAGTGTCATCATACTGGAATCTGTAACCGCGCAAAAGATAACTTTTCGCCGTCTCAATTACCGCTTCTTGCGCTTCGTTTTCAGGGGCGCAAAGGGGTGCGGTGCTCGGCTCTATAGGCAATGCAAGGCTAGGACGGAGAAGCGCATACTTGTCCGCAGTTTTGCAGAGGTTTAGTATATCTTCCGTCTTGTGCTTTGTGATAAAAGGCTTTGTCAATTCGCAGAATTTCTTGCCGTTGTATATATAAGACTTTGCATTTTCTTCATTGCCTATAAGAAGAATATCACCCGTTATCAAGTCTTCTTTTCTCGCCTTGCCTTCAAACTCTTTTACTACTATGCTTTCGAGTTGAATTCTTTTTTCCGACGGTGCTTCTGCCGACGTTGCCGCCGCTTCTGCGGTAGTGCCGTCCTTTTCGGTAAAAATCTTCTTTATTACTTCTTCCGGTGTGCCGAAACTTGAGAAAGTCACGGAAAACGCCGATACATATATCATTTTTGCAAGTTCTAACTTGTCCGTGATAGTATATTCATAAGACTTTATAGCAAATGCTATCTTTTCTCTATCGTATTCGTTGAGTATTCCTGTTTGTAAAGCCATAAAAACCACCTTAAATTTTATTGTTTTTCTTCGCTGATATTGAGAGCAACGGTATAAGTATCACGCAAACCGCCAAAGCGGCAAGAAAAATATTTTCGTTGGGCACAAACGACTGTGTGCCGTCGTTATTGACTATCATTTCGGCATTCGCAAGCACGCTCTTTCCTATGAAAGGGCCGACAATACCCGGGATAAGCACCTGCGAAAAGATTCGCACACCTTGAAGCATTCCCGCCTTGCCTTTCGGCGTGAGGTCGCGTATCTTCGCGCCGAATACCGCCATACCCGACAAATATCCGCACATCATAAAGAGCGAACCTATAAATACGGGTACTGTCGCGCGGAAGAAGAAAAGAAATACGTAACCGAGCGAAAGCCACAAAATAGAGAAGAAAATAGCCCGATAAAATCCGCGCTTATCGTAAAACCGTCCCCAGAATAAAGTTACGACGGATGCGATAATGATAGCAGGAGCCATAACGAAAACGTAATTGCTCATAGAAAGCGATACCTCGTAGTAAATAATGAGGTAAGGCATAAAAATTTGAATGGAAATATTGAATATTATAAACGCAAAAAGGAAAAAGTAAAATGGGGGATTAGACTTCACAGTAGACGGCATAAATCCGTAAAACACGTTTTTTATATATCCCGTTTCGCTCTTTTCACCCTTGTCTTCAATTATGAAAAATCCAAGCACACCGATAAAGAGCACAAGTGCGCCGATAATAGAGAATATCCATACCCAACTTGACGGAGCATTGAGGTCAAATGCCATAAATCCGCCGAAAACCGCGAGTATAGCCACAAGCGGCATCATCGCATTCACGCCTTCCGCTGTGCCTCTGTTTGTTTCATCGGTTGAGTCGGTAAGCCACGCATTGAAAGCCGCGTCGTTTGCAGAAGAGCCGAAAAACGTCATAACGCAGTCAAGAGCGATAGTGAGAGAAATGCCGATAGACGCACTCGAAAGCGCGAGAGGGAATATAGCGTCAATCACTTCCGTGCGAAGAAAGACGAAAGCGAAAATGGAAATACCCCACAGTATATATCCCGAGCAAATGAAAATCTTACGTTTTCCAACCTTGTCAGAAAGCGCACCGATAAACACAGTAGTCAAAGTAGCCGCAATAGCAGACGCAGAAACCATAAGAGAAATATCGGACGCCGAGGCGGAAAACATCTTGTATATAAATACGTTTAAATACATGTTTTCTACAACCCACGCAATCTGCCCCATAAGTGAAAATAGCGTGAGAGCGAAAAAGAAACGCGAAGACAGTTTAGTTTTCATATAAATAATCCTCACAATATAAATATACTTTATAAATATACTTCTATAAGTTTACCACATTTCAAATAAAAGGTCAATGAAATAACAAAATATATCATATTTATTTTTGAAATTGGCATTTTTTACATTTTTTTCAGAAAACTGAAGTTTTTTTGAAAAAATATATTGAAAAATTATCGTAATAGTGTTATAATTAACTGTTCAAAGATTTAGCCGTCAGCGCAAAAAGCGCAAAAGACGGAACAAAAGGAGTTGTTTTTAATGAGTCGTACAATAGGAACAGTATCACGCGGAGTAAGAGCACCCATTATAAGAAGCGGTGACGACATCGTCGAGATAGTTGTAAATTCGGTACTTGAAGCATCAAAGGATGCAGGTTTCGAATTCAATGACAGAGATATAGTTGCTATGACGGAAGCCATAGTTGCGAGAGCACAGGGTAACTATGCGACAGTAGACGATATAGCAGCCGACGTGAAGGCGAAATTCGGCGGCGAGACCGTGGGCGTGATTTTCCCTATACTCAGCCGTAACAGATTTGCTATCTGCCTTCGCGGAATTGCAAAGGGAGCAAAGAAAATAGTTCTTATGCTTTCTTATCCCTCAGATGAGGTAGGAAATCACCTCGTTTCTCTCGATGCCCTTGATGAAAAGGGAGTAGACCCCTACAGAGACGTACTCACACTTGAAAAGTATCGCGAACTCTTCGGTTACGAAAAACACACCTTCACAGGCGTTGACTATGTAGAATATTATGAAACACTTATCCGTGAAGCAGGCGCAGAAGCAGAGATAATCTTCGCTAACAATCCGAGAGCAATTCTCGATTACACAAAGAATGTACTTTGCTGCGACATTCACACAAGAGCACGTACGAAGAGACTTCTCCGTGCAGCAGGCGGTGAAATAGTCCTCGGTCTTGACGATATACTCACCGAATCCGTAAACGGAAGCGGATACAACGAAAACTACGGTCTTCTCGGTTCAAACAAGGCAACAGAAGATCAGGTTAAACTCTTCCCCCGTGAGTGCCAGCCTGTAGTTGATGCTATCCACGATAAACTCTATGCCGCAACAGGCAAGAATATCGAAGTAATGGTATACGGCGACGGCGCGTTCAAAGATCCCGTCGGAAAGATTTGGGAACTTGCAGACCCCGTTGTTTCCCCCGCATACACGAAAGGACTTGAAGGTACACCGAACGAACTCAAACTCAAGTACCTCGCAGATAACGATTTCTCAGACCTCTCCGGCGATGCGCTCAAAGAGGCAATCAAATCAAAGATAACCGAAAAAGACGGAAACCTCGTCGGACAGATGGTTTCCGAGGGTACAACCCCCCGCCGTCTTACTGACCTTATAGGTTCGCTCTGCGACCTTACCTCAGGCTCAGGCGACAAGGGTACACCTATCGTCTTCATTCAGGGCTATTTCGATAACTACACAACCGAATAATTTCACAATAAAAAAGGTACTGCCTCAATTGAAGCAGTACCTTTTTTAGGCTGTTTATTTAATAGGATTGATAGCCAGTTTGATGATGTCACCCACCGTTGCAACTGTGCTTGTTATATGAGTGGTAGGTCCACCAAGGCCGACGTAGAAGAATTCGCTATCCTTTTCAAAACTGAGAGCGTATGCCCCGGTTGTTGTAAAGGTTCTTATCTCAGTGAATACGTCGCTCTCACTTATCGACCAGATGAAGTTTGTATACGTATTGGTCGTGCTGTCCGTCTTTTTGAATCCGAGTGCGTAGAGTTTGCCGTCTCTTACCATAAGGTCAGAGATAATTGCGCTATTCGGTGCGGCAATTGCCCTCGTGTCACTCTTCTCAAACGTCTTTGACTTGTAGAGATAACCCGTTGTAAAGTATGCATATCCGTTGTAGTTTTCAACACGCATAAAGTCTGTCCAGAGTCTGCGAGTGGTGATTGCTGCACCGTCTGCGTTAACATCGGATTGTATGAACGTCTTTATATCGCTTGAAGTGGAGGACATTGTTATGCTTCTGACTTCTATAAAGCAGTGTTCTTTTTTGCCGTTGCCGTCCATGTCGGTATAGTTATATTTGAATATCTTCTTTGAACTGTCGCCGCCCTGCTGACTATAGAAGGCGAAGAGTCCGTTTTCGGTTACAAAGAAGTTGTAAACACGGTTATACATATTCGACACTGTGGTCGTAAGGTATGCACTGCCGTCTGCAAGATAGAATTTCGGCGATGAGTAGGAACGTGTGTCCGCATTTGAAACGGCTTTTATAGGTGTCTGTGTAGAACTGCCTGTTCCGACAGCAAAGAACCTTACTGTCTTGCCTTCCTCGTATTCCCAATCAACGACATCGTATACGTGAGTTCCGTGGAGAATGTTGTTTCTGTATTCTACCCATACGTCGTTGCCGTTTTCGTCGGTTTCCATTGCATAGTAGTTTCCGAGAATGTTAGATGCATATTTTTGGGTATCAGTTGTTTTTGTGGAAACTGTACCGTCAGCCCACGTGTGGCCGTCGATGGTGTCTGCTCCTAGTGCAAACGGCTTTCCGTTTATCCATCTGAAGTTGGAAATCTCACAGTCGCTCGTTACGGGAATACCCTTGATGCTTCCCGATACGTTGTTTGAATTTGAACTTGTAGCGGGGAGTTCATACCACGATTTCGTTGTGCTGTTCGGGTCAAGCGCCTCGTACATCTTTACCGTGAAATCGACGTATCCCCAACTATTAGACTCTGTATTGTATACGTTCATCGGAGGCGCAGGTATCCACGTGCCACCGTAATATCCCGCACCAATGTAAAGTTGACCGTCGTAAAGTATCATATCCCATACGTTTCTTGCAATCTTTCTTGCAAATACCGTAGAGTTATAGTAAGCCTTGTTGGGATTGCCGAGGTTTTCGCCGTTTCCGTCAGCATCTGTCGGAATTCTTGTGTATTTTGCTTCAACTGTTACGTCAGCGGAAAGCGTGTAGCCCGAAAGTTTCTTACCTTCGCTATCAGTTACCTGAACGTTACCTGCGTAGTAACCGTCAAACGTATAGCCGGTCTTTGCAACCACGGGAAGTGTAAAGTTCTCCCCCTCATTTACTGAGATAGAGCCACTCTGTCCGTTAGCAGAGTAGTTTATAGAATAAGTGTTAACAATAGTGGTATTGAGCGTTGTATCAAGAAGGGTTTGTGCCGCTTCTTTTTCAATGGTGTTGAAGGTATAGGGAGCGAATGCAGTGTAAATTTCTGCTTTCTTTTTATAGTTTGCCTCAACAAATGCAGAGACGTCAAGCGAGTGCCACTTAGCTATATCAGCGAAGTTGTTTTGATTTACTTCGTCTGCCGTAAGGACTTTACTATATACGCGGATAGCGTATATGTTGGCATCTGCTTGTTCAAATAATTTAGCCCCCTGATTGGATTTATTAAATGCCGAAACCTTGCTTATGGAATCTTTATTCACGAAGATTTCAGTATCGTAAGTATTTTCAGTTCCTGTGTACTTATACGTAAACGTATAGGTATTTGTATCGTCTACGTCATAATTAGCAGTTGCAGAACCAACCTTCAGCTTTCCTGCAGATACTTCACCGATGGTAACGCGGTTGTTTCCGACGTAAGTATCCCATGAGCTCCATCCCTTTCTTTCTGCGATGAACTGAATTGTATAGTCTCCGTTATTTAATGCTTTTGCTGCGGTTACAGCCGTACCGAAATCAAGGAAGGAGTTTGTTCCCATGTGGAAGAACCCTTCGCCAAAGTTTGAAGGATAAGAAGCCTTCGCCCACTTGCCCGCGTTGGAAATGTAATATTCGGTAATTCCTGTAACGGTTGAGTTTGTAGCAGTACTTGTGTACTTAGTTCCGCCATCTCCCGTAATAGCCGTTGCACCTTCTACATTTTCCCATTCCCAATATCCTGCGGTGTAATTATTAGGGAAGAACCATGGAGATGTGATTTCACTGGCTGAACCACCCGTTATATAAGACGTCGCGGCGGAGAATACAATGAAAGGTTTATAAGTAGAGTCGTCAGCCTTAAAGCGTGTGCCTGCATTTTTAGTCACATCTGTATACTCTAAGCGTTTTATTACATTAGTTGCTTCGGTTGCCGAATAGAAGTCGATAATAAAGGTTGTGTTTTCAAATGTATCCTTTTCCTTGTTGTAGCCGACGTAGAGCGTGTTGTATATATTGAAAAACTTCGCTTTAAGTTCTATGTTTTCTACAAGGTTGAAACTATCAAGTTTTTTACCGTTTTCATCCGTAACCTTTTTGTCGCCTGCGAAGTAGCCGAGGAATATATCATTGTCATCTTCGCTTACAGCAACAGTTAAAGTAAAGTCTTCACCTGCGAGGTAGTATGCATAAGTGCCGTTATACGTAACTTTAAACTTGTTTGTAAACTGAGCGTAAACGGTAGCGCCGTCTTCAAGAGTAATACCTTCAAGTAACTTACCTTCGGAATCCGTAATCTTTTCTCCGTCTTTTTCTTTGGTGAAGAAGCCGTTGAATGCGCGAGTTTCATTTTCTTCGGGTGTGGGAAGTTTTGCATTATTGAGATTTACTTTTATCGGTGTGGTTACACCGTCAACTACTACGTTAATTGATGCGAGGTTGTAAATTATCTTGTCAACTACCGTCTGAATCTCTTCCTTGTTGGAATAAAGTGTAAACGAGGCTACTGCCTTGTAAATTTCAAGTTTCTTTCCATCAGAAAGTCCGTCAAAGCCAGCAAGGTTAAGTTCAAAGTACTTCGCGAGGTCTGCAAAGTGATTCTGAAGAATTTCATCGTTGGAAAGAATATCAGCATAAACACGAATAGCATATATCTTCGAGTTGGTGCTTTCACCTATTTTAAAGATACTATCCTTTGTTATAAAGGGATTACCTGCGCCCGTATTAAGTGACGCATAAGCACCGAGTGTCGTTGTGTTATCTGCTATATACGCAGCGGCATCGATGCCAAGATAAAGCGTTGTGCTCGCGTCAGATTTTTTGCTGGTAATAGAATCTACCGTTGTGAACTTCGACTTTGCAGTGCTTCCGTAGCTTCTGTTATAACCGTCAACCGCGATAGTGTAATCGTGAGGATTATATCCTGTGTTGGCCACTGTGTCCGAAATTGAAACAGCAGCGTAGTCAGAACGGTCAGTAATATTATCTGCCGGCATCCAGTTGTTGCTGCTAAACTTTATACCCTTGTAATCATAATTAGTGCCGGATGCAATAATATTGAGACGATGCATACAAACATAAAGACAG
>JAZOLR010000075.1:0-2180 GCA_045653255.1 Eubacteriales bacterium
GTTGCGCCTGTAACTTTTACACCGTAACTAAGCGCAGCCTCGTGAACCTTTAGTCCGTAAAATCCCTGACCGCAAAACGAAGGAATCAAAGACGGATGCACGTTTATAATTCTACGCTCGTAGTGCTTTACAAAGTTTTCGCTAAGGATACTCATAAATCCTGCAAGAACGATAAAATCTATACCGTTCTCGTCAAGCACTGAAATTATTTTTCTCTCAAAATCCTCTCTCGAGGGAAAATCTTTTTTTGTAACTATTGCAACAGGAATTCCTGCACTTTCTGCGCGAGTTATAGCATAAGCGGAAGGATTGTTAGAAACAACAAGACTCAATTCTGCGTTTGGAATTTTTCCGTTTTTCTTTGCATCAATTATAGCCTGAAGATTTGTTCCTCCGCCCGAAACAAGTATAGCGGTCTTTGCTATATTATTGTTTGACATCTTATACTCCTTTAGCAGATAACAACGCCGTCATCCGAAGAAATGATTTCACCTATAATATACGCGTCAACGCCATTTGCACGAAGAATTGCGAGTGCACGGTCTGCATCTTCTTTGTTAACTACCGCACTCATACCAACACCCATATTAAACGTGTTGAACATGTCCCTTTCGTCAATTCCGCCAACCTTCTGTATCATCTCAAATATAGGAAGCACACGAACAGCACTTCTTTCAATCTTAGCACCGAAGCCTTCAGGAATACTTCTCGGTATATTCTCATAGAAACCGCCGCCTGTAATATGAGAAACTGCCTTAACAGTAACTTCATCAAACAAAGCGAGCATAGGTTTAACGTAAATTTCGGTAGGCGCAAGGAGAGTTTCACCAACAGACTTGCCACCGAGGAATTCAGAAGGAACCTTAATATCATTCTTCTCTACGTCAAACACTTTACGAACGAGAGAGAAACCGTTAGAATGAACGCCGGACGAAGGCAAAGCAATAATAACGTCGCCTGCTTTTACAGCCTTGTTATTGAGAATCTTATCGCGGTCTACAACACCTGTTGAATAACCTGCAAGGTCATATTCGTCTTCGGGATAAAAACCGGGCATTTCTGCTGTTTCTCCACCGATAAGAGCGCAACCTGCGCGAACGCAACCTTCAGCAACACCGGAAACGATGGCTGCGATTCTTTCAGGAACGTTCTTTCCGCATGCGATATAATCGAGGAAAACAAGAGGCTTTGCGCCGCAACAGATAATATCTTTTACGCACATTGCAACGCAGTCGATTCCTACTGTGTCATGCTTGTCCATAATAAACGCGATTTTAAGTTTTGTACCTACTCCGTCAGTACCGCTTACCAATACAGGTCTTTTTATGTTTGTAATATCCAACTCAAAAAGTCCACCAAAACCGCCAATATCGGAAACGACTCCGCTTGTCATTGTTCTTGCGATGTGAGACTTCATCAATTCGACAGCCTTGTAACCTGCGGTAATGTCAACTCCCGCCGCCTTGTAACTTTCGCTAAAACTCTTCATAATCTTTACCTTTCGTATATGTGATATTTTTTAAATTACTTATTAAACTGCTCTTCAATTGCAGAATTTTTGGAAAGAACTTTATCCGCTCCAACCTTGCGAGATTCATCAAGTTTCGCTGCAAGTTCGTCATCTGTGACTGAAAGAATTTGTATAGCAAGCAAAGCCGCGTTTGCTGCACCGTCAATTGCAACAGTAGCAACAGGCATTCCCGTAGGCATTTGCACAGTAGCAAGCAAAGCATCCATTCCTGCGAGATGTCCGGACTTTATTGGAATTCCAATAACAGGAAGAGTTGTATTTGCCGCAATTGCTCCGGCAAGGTGAGCCGCCATTCCAGCCGCTGCTATAATAGCGCCGAATCCGTTCTTTCGAGCGTTTTCTGAAAACTCCTTAGCTTGCAACGGTGTTCTGTGTGCAGAATAAACATGCACTTCAAACGGAACTCCATATTCTTTAAGTGTGTTTATGGCCTTTTCTACTATTGGAAGGTCACTATCGCTTCCCATCAAGATACCAACTTTTTTCATCGTTCTCGCCTTTCAAATATATATTTAAATTTCAATTATTTCAATAACAAAAAATGGACATTCCTACCCCGTCTGAGAAAGGAACGCCCAGGCGGTCGGCATTATTACTTTCTGCTTCCCTATGGTCTGTTCCATAAATCCGCCGGTTACAAAAAGCCTCT
>JAZOLR010000076.1:0-5003 GCA_045653255.1 Eubacteriales bacterium
ATAAAAAAGTATAAAATAATTTTAACAAAAAAAGGGTACAAAAAATGAAAATTTCTCTCTGCATTCCTATGTACAACGAAGAAAAAATAATAGAAGGTACATTATCTACCGTTGCTTCTTATATGGACAGAGTTTTCGGTGACGAATATGAAGTTATATTCATAAACGACGGCTCTCGCGACAACTGTGCCGAAAAGGTAAAAAATTATTCGGAAAAAGTAAACTCCAAAATAAAACTTCTTGAATACGGTGAAAACAGAGGAAAAGGATACGCCGTGCGTCAAGGCGTGCTTGCTTCACAAGGCGAAGTCGTAATGTTCACCGACTGTGACCTTGCATACGGCACCGACGTAATAAAGACTTTCTATGAAGAAATGGAAAAGTCGGGCGCGGATATTGCCGTCGGCTCACGAAATATAGATAAATCGGGATATGAGGGATATACGCTTCTTCGTAAGATAATATCCAAAATTTATATAAAAGTGCTTTGCATTATAGGTGGCCTCAAACTTTCCGACTCTCAATGCGGCTGCAAGGCTTTCCGTAACGCTATGGGAAAGAAGATTTTCTCACATTGCGAAGTAGACAGATTTGCTTTCGATTTTGAAGCAATACTTATAGGCACGAAATTCAAATCAAAAATAATTGAAATACCCGTAAAAATAATACAGAATTCCGAATCGAGTATGCATATTGTCAGCGACAGTATAAAAATGGTTAAAGACATAATAGCAATGAAAAAGAGAATAAGGAGAATAGAAGAATGAAAAATACGGATTTCGTTATAGGTTGCAACTATTGGGCATCAAATGCGGGCACGCGTATGTGGTCGGAATTTGACGAAAAGGCGATAGAAAAAGACCTCAAAACTCTTTCTTTTCACGGACTTAATATTCTCCGCGTATTCCCTTTGTGGAGTGATTTTCAGACGGTTGAGCCGATGCTTTATAATGACGGAGAAGTGCGCGAATACAGAATGAAAGGCGAAAAAATTCCGTCAAACCCTTACTACCTTGAAGAAGTAATGCTCGAGAGATTCGGAATTTTCCTTGACTTGTGTAAAAAATACGGTATAAAGGTAATTGTCGGACTTATTACGGGTTGGATGAGCGGAAGACTTTTCGTTCCCACCGCACTCAACGGAAAAAATCTCTACACAGACGAGATTGCTTTGTGGTTTGAACAACTCTTTATCCGCGGATTTGTAAAGACTTTCAAAGAAAGAGAAGAAATATGCGCTTGGGACCTCGGAAACGAGTGTTGCGGATTGGAAAAAGCGAAAAACAGATACGAAACTGCTTCTTGGACTGCTATTATAACAAACGCGATAAAAGCAGAAGACAACACAAGAAAAGTCGTTTCCGGTATGCACAGATTCGGTACAGATAACGTAGGTACAAATCTCGGCGAGGCTTTCGGTGAAAATTGGTGCATATACGACCACGCGCAGTACGTTGACGTTATGACCACTCACCCCTATCCTTTCTGGTTTGACCTTACCGAAAGAGAGCGTCTCGGTACTATAAGACCGCAAATTCACGCGACCTGCGAGACGAAGTTTTTCGCAGATATTACGGGACTTCCCTGCTTTGTTGAGGAAGTCGGAAATATGGGTAACTCCGTAACAAGCGAGAAAGTGGCGGCGGATTATCTCCGTACACAACTTTTTTCCGTATGGGCAAACGGCGGCGGCGGTGTAATGTGGTGGTGTGCAAACGAGCAGACAATGCTCAACTTCCCCCCTTACACCTGGCAGATGTGCGAGGTTGAACTCGGTCTTACCGACAAAGACGGAAACCCGAAAGAAACTCTTCGCGAGTATAAAAAGTTTGCAGAATGGCGCGAAAAAACCGAAATAGACCTGCCGAAAGCGGAATGCGACGGCGTTTGCATTCTCACACACGGTACGCGTCAATACGCCCCTGCCCTTTCTTCCTATATACTTTCAAAGCAGGCGGGAGTTAATATCTCTTTCGCTTTCTGCGATAATGAAATTCCAAAATCCGACTTTTATCTTATGCCGTCGGTTTCAGGCATAGTTATAATGGACGGTGAAAAGTTCAAACAACTCAAAAAGAGAATTTACGACGGCGCAACCCTTTACATATCTTCAAACGGCGGAATTATTTCAGAATTTGAAAGCCTTACCGGAATGAGAATAAACGATTCCGATATGAAAAAGGGAGAAATAAAGATTGAAATAAACGGAAAAGAGATAATTTCCGAATACGGAAGAAAGAGAAACTTCCTTTCAAGTGTCGGCGCGAAAGTTATTGCAGAAAGTAACGGTATGCCTGTGTTTACGGAATACACTTACGGAAAAGGAAAGGTATATTACCTTGACTTCCCGATAGAAAATAACTTCGCATACAAGGAATACGCATTCGACTGTGACGCGTATGAAATTTACAAGTATATGTTTAGCGAAAAGATAAAAAATAAGAAGATATACTTTGCAAACAATGACGCGACAACCACATATCACGAAGATAAAGAGACAGGCAAAAAGTATGCGGTAACGGTCAACTATTCAGAAAATAAACAAACCCCGAATTTTACCTTAAACGGTGTAGAAATTAAAAAAGTCCTCTACGGCAACGAAAAAGAAATTGCGCCGTACGATGCGCTCGTGCTTGAACTTCAGTAATTTTTCGGTTTTGTTATACGCATTCGGATTTTATGCAATGTTTTGCGTACTTTTTTATATTTACATTTTAAAAAATATGTATTATAGTATTTACGCAGAGTAATTTAAGCAAAATTTTTGTGTATAAAAATTCACGAAAAGAGGTAAATGATATGGGATACAACGAGATGAATTTTAAAAAATTTGACGTTTGCGATACTCATATTCACATTGTTTTTCCTGAAACTGTTGAACGAACGGAAGAAATTCTTCGCGAGATAATAAAGCATTTCAACTACAAGAGAATAGGAATAATGGCTCTTACGTCGGGAAGTATGCATAGAAAAACCGACTACGTAAACAACTTAAAAGCAATCTACGTAAAAGATAGAATAAACAAGGAAAAAGAAGATACCGTTTTCGTTTACGGAAATATTTTCCACTATTATGACGAAAGAGACACCGCAGACGGATATTTGGAACAAGTCAAAAATCTCTATGCAATGGGAGTAGACGGAATAAAACTCCTCGACGGCAAACCAAACGTCAGAAGAAAACTTGGAAGAAAACTGTGCGACCCTATCTATGACAAAATGTATGCCTACGCAGAAGAAAACGGAATACCCGTAAAAATGCACGTGGCAGACCCCCCGAATTATTGGGGACCGAAAGAAACGATGCCCGAATTTTCCGTGAGAATGGGTTGGTGGTACGGAGACGGAAGCACTCCGTCATTTGACGAGATACACGAAGAAGTATACGAAATTCTACGCAAATTCCCCCGCCTTAAATTCTGCGCCGCGCATTGCTTCTATATGTCGCACGACCTTGACGCGCTTTCATACTTCCTTGATACTTGGGAAAATACTTCAATAGACCTCACACCCGGTCTTTCAAATCTTCTCAATTTCACGCTTACCCCCGAAAAATCGAAAGAATTTTTCAAAAAGTACGCAAGCAGAATATTTTTCGGTACGGATATATTCAACAAAAGCCTTTCAGGACCGCTTTCAAAATACGATATGTGGGAAGCACCTACGACCGTCAGACGAGTGCTTGAAAAAACACCCGAAGAAGCATTTGACAATAGCATAGGTCACCTTGTGCCCCTCAATCTCGATGATGAAATTCTGCGCGAAGTTTATATCGGCTCGCACGAAAAACTCCACCCACACGCACGCGCACTTGTCAGAGAAAGAATAGTAAGCGAGGCAAAATACGCGCTTTGCGCGCTTGAGGATAGGAAAATCCCCTACGAAAACGACGCAGAATACGCTCTCGAAATAGCAAATTTGCAAACAATTATAGACAATTTTGCAAAATAGCGGAATGTTCGCTTGCGCGAAATGAATAATGAATGATGAACGAAAAATAAAGAGCAACACACGTCAGGCATTTCGCAACGTAAATACACGATTATAAAAAACGAAAGACAGAGAAGGCGTGATACTCTTAACGGAGTATCACTCCAGTTTTATTCGCCTACGGCGAGTTCTATTGCTTTGCAGTGTTATTCGTCTTATGACGAGTGATATTCGCTACGCGAGTTTAGAGGCGAATAGAATATCACTGAAGCCGCAAGGCTTCAATATCACTGTCGCTGTGCGACAATATCACTCTTTGCGTCAGCAAAGAATATCACTATTATACCAACAGAAAAAGAGAGAACATTTTCGGTACAAAACCAATTTGTTATCTCTTTCTGTTTGTAATAAGGGTTTGGGCTTAGCCCATATTTGCTTTTGACCGGACAAATGCGATGCTCGCACTTTTATGAAAATGAAAATTCTCCGCTAAGGAAATCACGCTATTTCTCTCTGTCTTTTTTATATCATATTTTGAAAAAATTTTTCAAAAAACAGCAAAAAGGCGAACAAGCAATAGATAAAACAAACCAAACGAGAAAATAGGAAAGGCAGACTTGACCGTATAGGTTCATATACTCTCGCGAATAATCCCAAACACCGAGAGAAAGCCAGATATTGACAATCAAACCGCAGATAAATTCAAAAACCGCAACCAAGAACGCGCAAATCATACCGCGCAAAAATAATGGAAAATGAAAATATTTTTCGTGAATTGTATAAATTACGAAAAAACATAAACCGCCTAGAACAGCCATCGAAAAATGCGTGTAAC
The DNA here is from genome assembly GCA_045653255.1 of Eubacteriales bacterium. Lineage (GTDB taxonomy): Bacteria > Bacillota > Clostridia > Oscillospirales > CAG-272 > UBA1740. Next base: position 4,766 of record JAZOLR010000076.1, read on the forward strand.
CGCGCCAAAAAACCTCAAGCAACGGATAAAAAACCGCGCCAACCGAAAAAATCAAACAAAAACGAACTCCGCGCGCTCTCACAAAACCCCCGAAAAGATATATTTCAATTATATTTCAATATAGAGATTTTTTCCCCACAGAAAATAAAATATTCTCTTATATGGAAAAAAGGAGAAATTTTGGTGAAACGGACGGCGGAATGTTCGCTTACGCGAAATGAATAGTGAATGATGAATG
>JAZOLR010000077.1:0-7982 GCA_045653255.1 Eubacteriales bacterium
GTATGATTTTTATATCTTTATAGAATTTTGTTTTTGATATTTTCCTATCCTTTAAGAGTTTATCCAATTTGTGATAATGTACTATCATAAAGAAATTCCTTTATTTTAGATTTAAAAGTCTTTTTGCATTTTTCGCTAATACAAATTCCTTTTCCTTGTCTGTTATGGTATAGTCGAGCAAAATTCCGCCGAGAAACATTCCAGGATTGCAGGAAGGAAAGTCCGAGCCGTAAAGAAATCTTTCAACTCCAATTGTATCAATCGCGTTTCTCAAACTTGCGTGACGGAATATTCCCGTGCCTGAAAGGTCAAGGAAATAATTCTCATGTTTTTTCATTCTCTCAAGATGTCGGTCAAACATAGGTTTTTCGCCTGGATGTGCAGCGACAACTGTGAGTTTTGGATGGTTTTTTAACATTACGTCAATGCCTTCTTCATCCATTGTGTGTATATCAAGTATCATATCATACTGTTCTGCGAGGTCAAGAATTTCCGATAATTCTTTCGTACCGTATTCGGACCATCCGTGCCAATAGGGAACTAATTCTCCTATGAGTTTTACACCTTTTTTGTGCATTGCCTCAACTTCTTCACAAGATTCCTTCACAAAAGACGGATGTACGTGAAATCCGGGGATATAGAAATCTCCGTATATATCGCAAAGTTCCAATGCTATGTTGTTAAGGCTTTTTATGGATTCCCAATTGTAATTTGATTTGTTGAATGGGTCAATGACTGAACCGCAAATTTTTGAAACGCCAATGCCTTTTAAATCGTTTAAAACGTCTTGCGGTGTTAAACTTCCGGAATAATTTTTATAACTGCAAATGTTGCTTTCAGGTTTTATAAAGGGATGCGTATGAAAATCAATAATTTCAAAATTCATAAGAGAATTCCTTCTTTAGATAACTTTAATGCTATAATTCAAGTATAGCATATAGGTTTTAATATTACAAGTGAATTTTTAATTTAATTTTGCAAAACACTGAAAATCGCTTGACATTGCGACGTTTTTGTGGTATTATCATTCTCGTGCGCGGGTGTGGTGGAATGGCAGACACGCTGGTCTTAGGAACCAGTTCGTGAGAGTCCAGGTTCAAGTCCTGTCACCCGCACCAAACAGTAGAAATCCGAACCCTGTCTTTTGTGATAGAGTTTGGATTTTTATTTTTTGCTTATGATAAATTTTCATGGTTTGTATTGATTATCCGCTTTATGTGTGATACAATAAATACGGTAGTTGGTTTGTATCAAAAAGAAGGGGATTGTTATGGAAATCACACAAGAGATAAGTAGGCACGAAATATCTTGTTGGGCAAAGACTTTTGACGTAACGCCGCGCGGCTTTCATTGGCATGATAAATATGAAATATGTCAAGTCATAAAAAACAATTTTAAAATAAGAGTTGACGGTGAGATAATAAATGCTTCTGCCGGAGATATTGTGGCGATAAATGAACATATTGTCCACCAATTTATAGTAGAAGAACCTGAAACTTGTATAAGGGTTTTTCAATTTCCTTTAAGAATTTTGCTCAACTTTGGCAATTTTATAGAGCCTTTAAAAATACATATCAAAGCAGAAGAAATCAATTCTATCCCTGGTTTGCGTGAAAAACTTCAAATGTTATTTGAGATGATTGAAGAAGAAAGGAACGTAGATTTTGCTTTCAATAATCCATTTTTGCAAAGCATGGCTTCGTCAGTCTATTTGATTTTGGAGAGATATTTTTCAGAGCCTCAAAGCGCATTTTCAAAAAATAGAGACAGACAAGAATTTTACAAAATCACAGATTATATAAATAAGCATTTTAAAGAAGATATCACAGTAGAGTCAATTGCAAAAAAACTTTTCTTTTCGAGAGGTCGCTTGACGTCGGTTTTTAAAAAATATGCAGGAATAGGTCTCAATGAGTATATAAATACTATTCGCATTAAAAATGCAAATTATTTGCTTTCAAAAGGCACAAACGTAACTGAAGCGGCACTTGAAAGCGGATTTCAGAGCATCAGAACTTTCAATAACGTGTACAAAAACGTTATGGGAGTGACTCCGTCAGAATATATAAAAGAAAAACAAATGCAATAAAAACAATATATAAAAGACGGCAGAAATGCAGGCGCGCATAATATTGTTGGGGGGGACTTTATAATGTTAGATGTTTGCGTGGTATGCAAAAGATGTTAAGTTCTTATTAAATGCATAAGCGTCGCAGATTTTTTCAATAGTAAAAAAGGAGTACGAAAAATTCGCACTCCTTTTTTGTATGTTAGTTTTATGAAAAGACGATTTGGATAAAAATCCATAAGTACGCGACCGCATTTAACTTTTAAAACTGTTTTACGTAAGGCTTTTTCTCGGGTGACTTTTTCGGCTCTTTTTTAGTGAATTTTTTAATCAGGAAGTTTACTAACACTACAAGTAAGTAGCAGAAAGAAAACAAGAAAATTCCCACAAAAACTTCGGCAGGAGAATCAAACGCCACTTGATTTGATAGACTAAAAATTACAAAGAATGCTGCACAGATTGTGATATAGTTTATTGCCCAAGCAAGCACTTTATTGACGTTTTTTACTGTGAATATTAGTCTCACGAAAGTTATAACAAGTGAAAAAATAATTATACATAAAAAGGCAGAAAAACTCATTCCATACATGTCTGTGCCGAGAGGATTGTATAGTTTCATGAAAATAAAGAATCCCAACGACACAAAAGATGAAATTGCGAACGCAGAGGATATGAGTTGAGGAATTTTATAAATTAAAGAGTGTTTGTTGTTCATTTTTGTTCACCTTTATCTAATATTTGCGTTACCTATTTTAGCACATAACGTTGCAACTTTTCAATAGAAAAACTTAAAATTTTAAAAAGTTAAATATTTTTTCGCTAAAAATGAATATAAAACCGCAAATTTTGCGTTAATATATTTAAAATTATATAATATTTAAAATATATAATATTGACTTTTTTCAGTAAAGTATGTATAATTATGAGAGAATGAAAATTCGAAAAATAAATTTTTACAGGTATTTTAATTATGACAAGACATGAAGCAAGAATTCTGGCATTTTCTTTGATTTTCGAACGCGAGTTTGATACTGAAAAGTCGCTTGATGAGTTGTACGAATTGGCGAAAGAAGCGCGCGAGTTCGCAGAAGACGAATATGTAAAAAATGCTTTCTTCTGTGTTCAGGAGCATGAGAGTGAGATACTTTCTCTCATTGAGTCCAACTCGCAAGGTTGGAAGATAAACAGAATTTCAAAAATTTCACTTGCAATTTTGAAATTAGCAATATTTGAGATGCTTTATACCGACATTCCTCTTAAAGTGTCGATAAATGAGGCTATTGAAATTTCAAAAGAATATGATGACGAAAAAGCAAGTTCTTTCGTAAACGGAGTTTTGAATTCCGTTGCCAAAAATGTAAAAGAGAAAAAGTTAGATGAGTAAAAAACTTGTAATGGGAATTGACACCAGCAATTACACAACTTCTGTTGCTCTTGTAGATGAATGCGGAGAAGTTGTTGCTAACGTCAAAAAACTTTTGCCCGTGAAGGAAGGCGAGTGCGGACTTCGTCAATCGGACGCGGTGTTTGCACATATTAAAAATTTACCTTTTGTGATGGACGAAATAAAAGAATATACCAAAGATGCTCAAATAGTGGCTATAGGGGTTTCTTCTCGTCCGAGAAATTGCGACGGCTCTTATATGCCGTGCTTTCTTTGCGGCATATCAATAGCGAAATCCGTATCTGCGGTAACTGGCGCACCTATCTATGAGTTTTCCCATCAATGCGGACATATGATGGCAGCACTATATTCTGCCGAGGCGATTGAAAAAACAGAAAATCCTTTTCTCGCTTTTCACGTTTCAGGCGGTACTACGGAAGCCCTTTTAGTTTCTTATTCAGATTTTGGATTTGACGCAAAAATAGTTGGTGGCACAAAAGATTTGAACGCGGGGCAGTTGATTGACAGAATGGGAGTTTTGCTTGGACTCGGATTTCCTTGCGGCGCAGAACTTGAACGCATTGCGTTGGAGTGCAGTATAAAATCACCGACTAAATGCGCTACTGTTTCAGATGGATATTTCAATCTTTCGGGTGCTGAAAATTTGTTGAAACAGTATTACGGAGAAACCAAAGACGAATCTGCTACCGCGGCATATACATTCTCATACGTTGGAAAAACGTTGGTAAAAACCACGCAGTCGCTTTTAGAAAAATACGGTGATATGCCTGTCGTCTATGCTGGTGGAGTAATGAGCAATTCCATAATCAAGAATATGTTGCGTAAAATACCGAATACATATTTTGCCGAGCCTCGTTTTTCTTCGGATAATGCGGCTGGCATCGCTTTACTTGCGTATAACAAAATGCGCGCGAAAAATATTTAACGAAAGGAGCCTTATGTCTGATTTTTTGGAAAAGAAAGAGGAAAATCCTCTGACTGTAACACAGTTGAATGAATATATAAAAAGTTTGATAGACGGAAACGCTCTTCTTTCTAACGTGTATCTGAAAGGTGAGATTTCCAACTTTACCAATCATAGAACAGGACATTTTTATTTTTCCATAAAAGACGAGAACAGTTTGATAAGAGCCGTCATGTTTAAAGGGGCGGCGATGAAAATAAAATTCGTTCCCGAAAACGGAATGAAGATCGTAGTGAGAGGTAGCATATCGCTATTCGTCAGAGACGGACAGTATCAAATATACGTTACTTCAATGGAACCCGACGGAATAGGCTCTTTGTATTTGGCATTTGAACAGTTGAAAAAGAAACTTCAAGCAGAAGGATTGTTTGATCCTCGCTTTAAGAAACCTTTGCCGAAAATTCCTTTGCGTGTCGGTGTTATTACATCACCCACAGGTGCTGCTGTCAGAGATATTATAAACGTGTTGGGTAGGAGATTTCCGTTAGCAAAAGTGGTTTTGTATCCTTCATTGGTTCAAGGCGACGATGCAGCGCCGCAACTTATAGAAGGTGTTAAATATTTTAATGCGACAAAGTCGGCGGATGTTATAATACTTGGTCGCGGCGGAGGTTCAATCGAAGATTTGTGGGCGTTTAATAACGAGGCTCTTGCGAGATGTGTGTTTGATTCTGTGATACCCGTAATTTCTGCAGTAGGTCACGAAACTGACTTTACCATTTGTGACTTTGTTGCCGATATGCGCGCTCCTACCCCCTCGGCCGCGGCAGAACTTGCCGTTCCCGATACTATGGAGTTGATGAGAAAAATAAACAATGTTGTCACACATACAGAACTTGTTGTTAGCAAAAGGATAAACCAAGAAAAGCAAAAAGTGAAACTTATATCTGAAAGACGCATATTTACCGCACCCGAAAAATATTTCGAGGATAAGAAAATGATGACTGCGTATCTGCACGATAAACTATGTCATTCGTTAGAGGCAAAACTTTCGGATTGCAGACTAAAACTTGCTTCTTCTTCGTCAAAACTTGATGCTATGAGCCCTCTCGCAACACTTTCGAGGGGATATCTTGTTGGATATAATGCAGATAAAGAAAAAGGTGTGTCCTCGGTCAACGACGTTAGCATCGGTGAAAGATTGCGAATTCGTGCGACTGACGGATTTATTTACGGTAACGTAACAGAAATAGATAAGGAGAATGTATAATGACTACTGAAAATTTTTCTTTTGAGAAAGCAATGTCGGAACTTGAGTCCGTTGTGCGTGCTTTGGAAGATGGAAAACTTACGCTTGAAGAATCACTTGTAGCGTTTGAAAAGGGAATAAAACTTGTAAATCTTTGCAACGGAAAACTTAGCGACGCCGAGCAGAAAGTTAAAATCCTTTTATCGTCAGGTGACGGTTCTGTTGAAGAAAAGGATTTTACATTACCCGATAATAAATGAGGACGAGAAGTTGAAATCTATTAACGATGAATTAAACGAAGTTGCGCGTAGCGTTGACGAGTACCTTTCTCGTGTGGTTTCTTATAAGGATTCCGATTTAGAGAAAATATACAGTTCTATGCGATATAGCCTTTTGAATGTAGGAAAGAGGATAAGACCTTTTATTGTGATAAGTATCGCAGAATCGCTTGGCGGGAGTCGAGTGGATGCAATGCCGTTCGCGGCGGCTCTTGAAATGATACATACGTATTCCTTGATACACGACGATTTGCCGTGTATGGATAACGATGATTTTCGTAGAGGTAAACCGTCAAACCACAAGGCTTTTGGAGAAGATATAGCACTTTTAGCGGGCGACGCACTTCTCACAGGCGCATTTTCTATTGCTGCAAATTCGGGATTGCCTTCTGAAATTTGCGTAAAAGCAATAGAATGTATATCTCAATCCGCTGGGGCTGACGGCATGATAGGCGGTCAATTGTTAGATCTTGATGCAGAAGTAAATCCGCCGAGCGAAGACCGTCTTTTGAAAATATATTCGCTTAAGACGGGGGCTCTTTTGAGAGCCGCCGCAAAACTCGGTTGCCTTTCTGCCAAAATCACAGATGAGGCTGTTTTTGAAAAAGCGGACTGTTATGCAAAAAATATAGGTATTGCTTTTCAAATTATAGATGACATTCTTGATGTCTGCGGAGATGAAAAAACACTCGGAAAACCTATTGGAAGTGACGAAAAAAACGGCAAAAAAACATTTGTTTCTTTCCACGGTATAGACGAGGCGAAGAAGATTGCGTCGGAAATGACAAGAGAGGCTGTTTCGGCAATATCAGAATTCCCCAACAATAAAAAACTTGTTGAACTTGCAGAGTTGCTTTTGAATAGACAGGTTTAACAGAAGGTGTACTTTATGCGACTTGACGTGTTTCTTTATGAAAAAAATAAAACAGCCAGCCGAAGCAGAGCCAAGGAATTGATAGAAAAAGGCGCGGTTAGTGTGGATGGAAAAGTCATTTCAAAACCCTCTTTTGAAATTTCCGACGACGCATCTGAAGACTTGGTTGAAATAGCGGTGAATACCGACAAATACGTAAGCCGCGGTGGGTATAAGTTAGAAGGCGCGCTACTTGCTTTTTCTCTTGACGTGAGAGACAAAATCGCCTTGGACGTTGGAGCGTCAACGGGTGGTTTTACAGATTGCTTATTGAAAAATGGCGCGAAAAAAGTTTATGCGGTTGATTCGGGAAAGAATCAACTCGTTGAATCTTTGAGACGTGACGATAGAGTAGTCGTGTATGAAAACTACAATGCAAGGTATATGAAAAAAGAAGATTTTTCTGATGCCATTGATATTGTTGTTATGGACGTTTCGTTTATATCTCAAACTTTGATACTTCCACAGATTGCCGACGTGCTTTCGCTCGGTGGAGAACTTGTTAGTTTGATAAAACCGCAGTTTGAGGTAGGGCGAGCAAACGTTGGAAAAAACGGGATAGTAAAAAGCGAAAAAGCAAGAAAAAATGCAGTTGATAACGTGTGCAATAATGCATCAAAATTGGGATTGCGACTCTACAAATGTATAGAATCCCCAATTAAAGGCGGGGACGGAAATATAGAATTTTTAGCTTATTTTAAAAAGGAGCTGAATAATGAAGAACATAATTTTAATGCCTAATGTAAAAAAAGACGTTGACTTTTCTATCAGTAAAAAGGTCATTGAAGTTTTGGTCAAAAACAATGCAAAAATTTACATTGATTCATCATTCAAAGATGAATTTAAAAATGAACGTGTAATTGGTGTTGACGTAAATAAACTTGATTGCGATATTGACGCAATAGTAGTTGTAGGCGGAGACGGGTCTATTTTGGATGCATCAGTATATGCAATAAAACACAATTCGCCGATTTTAGGGATAAATTTAGGCAGATTGGGCTATCTTTCAGAGATAGACACAAACAAGATTGATGAACTCGACAAACTTTTTACAGGCGAATACAGAATAAACGAACATATGACGTTTGATGTTTCTATTTGCAAAAACGGAGAAGTCATCACGACTGAACGCAAGGCGGTCAATGACGTGGTAATATCTCATGAA
>JAZOLR010000078.1:0-7607 GCA_045653255.1 Eubacteriales bacterium
GGTATCTCCGGGTACTGCAATCATATCAAGACCGACAGAGCAAACCGCGGTCATCGCTTCGAGTTTCTCTATCGTCAATGCGCCGATTTCCGCTGCGTGAATCATTCCCGCGTCCTCGGAAACGGGGATAAACGCGCCCGAAAGTCCGCCAACGCAGGAAGACGCCATTACGCCGCCTTTTTTAACTGCGTCGTTGAGCATTGCGAGTGCGGCAGTCGTGCCGTGCGTTCCGCAAACTTCAAGTCCCATATTTTCAAGAATGTGAGCAACCGAGTCGCCCTGCGCGGGGGTAGGCGCAAGAGAAAGGTCAACAATGCCGTAAGGCACACCGAGACGGCGTGATGCTTCGTATGCGATAAGTTGTCCTGCTCTCGTTATCTTGAATGCTATCTTCTTTATCGTATCCGCAAGGTGTCCGAAGTCGCAGTTGCCCTCGCGCTTGACGGCACAAGCAACGACACCGGGACCTGATACACCTACGTTTATTACCGTGTCAGGCTCGCCTGCGCCGTGCATTGCGCCTGCCATAAACGGATTGTCTTCGGGAATGTTACAGAAAACGACGAGTTTCGCACAACCGATAGAATCGCGGTCGCGTGTGAGGTAAGCCGTCTTCTTCATTATCTCGCCCATCTCGCGAACCGCATCCATATTGATGCCCGCTTTCGTCGTGCCGACGTTGATAGAAGAGCAAACGCGCTCGGTCGTCGCAAGTGCTTCGGGAATAGATGCGATAAGGTTTTTCGCGCCTACCGTCATACCTTTCTGCACGAGTGCGCTATATCCGCCGACAAAGTTAACGCCGAGGTCGCGCGCCGCGCGGTCAAGAGTTTTCGCAATGCGGACGTATCCGTCAGGACCGATAGCGCCGCCTATAAGCGAAACGGGGGTAACGGAAATACGCTTGTTGATTATCGGTATTCCGTACATTTTTTCAAGTTCTTCGCACACGGGAACAAGGTCTTTCGCCGAGCGCATAATCTTGTTGTAGATATTGTTTTCGAGGCGGTCTATGTCATCGCTGACACAGTCGTAAAGCGAGATACCCATAGTAACCGTACGGATATCAAGTTTTTCCTCGTTTATCATATTTATGGTTTCAAGAATGTCGGAGGTGTTTATAAATGCCATTTTCTATACCTCATATTCTGTGCATTGAGTTGAAAATATCCTCATGCATAACCTTTATTTCAAGTCCCATTTCCTTGCCCTTTGCCGCAAGTCCGTCAGAAAAGTCGGAGAAAGAAACGTTGAGTTTATCAAGTTCAACAATAAGTATCATAGTGAAAAATTCGCGCATAACTTTCTGCTTTATATCAACGATGTTTGCACCGAATTCAAAGCACGCAGTGCCGATACGCGCAACGATTCCGAGCGCGTCTTTTCCTACTACCGTAATAACTGCCTTCATTTTAAAAACCTCGCTTTAGTTTTGTTTTTATTTTAGTATTCTATCACAAAAAGCAGAAAAAATCAAGAGAAAAGAAAATATTTAGCGCATTTTTGTCCTTGACATAACACGTATATGTAATATATAATATATAATGTAATAGTATACAGTGAAAGAGGTAAATAAAATGCCTATCAAATATAAAAATTATGCGGAAATAGACCTTTCTGCCCTTGTGTCAAACTTCTCTCTTCTAACGCAAAACGCGAGAAAGTTTTCTCCCGACGCGTCTCCTATATGCGTCCTGAAAGCCGACGCCTACGGTCACGGCGCACGAAAGTGCGTACGTGCGCTTATCTCTGCGGGCGCGGATTTCTTCGCCGTATCGGATATAGGCGAGGCGCTCGAATTGCGAGAAGAAACAAAAACGGCGAAAATCCTCATTCTCGGCTACGTGATGCCCGAAAACGCGCCTCTGCTTTCGCAGTATAACATAATTCAGACAGTGCACAGTTTCGAGTATGCAAAAGAGTTGTGCGATGCATTAAAAGACGAAAATGCAAAGTTAAGTGTACATATTAAACTTGATACGGGAATGTCTCGCTTGGGATTTTCGACCGACGGCGACTTTTCTTCTTCGCTATGCGAGATAGAAAAGATACTTTCGCTTGAAAAATTGAGTGTCGACGGAGTGTTTTCGCATCTCGCTTGCGCGGACGATTATAACTCCCCCTTGACAGAAAAACAGATATGCCGTTTTCAATCTGCGGTTTCTATTCTGCGTGAGCGCGGCTTTAACGGCTGCACGCATATCTCAAACTCCGCAGGCGCGATAAGGTTTGGCGCTATGGGCGGAGACTTCTTCCGCCTCGGTATCTCTCTTTACGGATTCGGCGCAGGCGAGGTTTCTTTGTCAGGGCTTTTGCCCGTTATGCGTGTTTATTCCACCGTCGCACAGGTGAAAACCCTCAAAAAAGGCGAGTTTGTCAGTTACGGCGCGACCTTCTCCCCCGATAAAGATATGCGCGTGGCAACAGTGACTCTCGGCTATGCCGACGGACTTCTCCGCAAATGCACGGGCGCGAGCCTTATAATAAACGGCAAGAAGGCGAAAATCCTCGGTCGCGTGTGTATGGACCAATGTATAGTAGACGTGGATGCGATTGACGTAAAAGAGGGCGACCGCGTGGAAATCTACGACGCGTCGGGTGAAAACACGAAAGAAATAGCAAAACATATAGGCACGATAGAATATGAACTTCTCTGTCTTGTAGGCAAACGCGTGCCGAGGATATACAAAGGTATATAAGACTGTAGACTAAAAAGGTGAAAAAAGTGAAAAACGGAAAAGAAAAAAGCGGAATTGTAATACTTGACAAGTGCGAGGGGATAACCTCGCAGACGGCGGTAAACCGCATAAAAAGACTTTTCTCTGTGAAAACGGCAGGGCATACGGGTACACTTGACCCGCTTGCAACGGGTGTTTTGCCCGTGCTTGTCGGCAGGGCAGTAAAGGCGAGCGAGTATATGCTCACCTCGGAAAAGCACTATATAGCCACGCTCTTGCTCGGTATTACCACCGATACGGAAGATATAACGGGTACTGTCCTTACCGAAAATTCCAATATCCCGAAAGAAGAAGACGTCCTTTCGGCTTGTCGCTCTATGGTAGGTGAGATAATGCAGACACCGCCTATGTACAGTGCGATTAAAATAGACGGAAAAAGACTTATGGAACTTGCGCGCGAGGGTAAGACTATCGAGCGCGAGGCTCGTCCTGTGACGGTGTATTCCCTTTCCGCAAAGAAACTTTCCGAGCGCGAATACTCCCTTGACGTAGAATGCTCAAAGGGCACTTACATTCGCACACTCTGCGCCGACATCGGAGAAAAACTCGGTTGCGGCGGCGTGATGAGCACCCTTCGTCGTGCAGAGGCGGCAGGGTTCTCTCTTGAATGCGCCCACACGCTTGAAGAATTTGAAAAAATGACCGAAGAAGAAAAAGACGCGTGTGTTATCCCCGTAGAAGAAATTTTCAAAAAGCACGATATAGTCAAACTCCCCGAATTTTTCGCTCGGCTTGCCCACAACGGCGCGCATATCTATCAAAAGAAGATAGGCACGCATTACGAAAAGGGCGCGCGCGTGCGACTTTACGATGAAGACGGATTTTTCGCTCTCGGAGAAGTTCGTGAATACGAGGACGGCGCGACCGCGATAAAACCGATAAAGAGTTTTTAAAAGCAAAAGAGGTTAAAATGACAGTTGAAAAACTTGAAAATGAAGAAATAACCGAAAAAGTGAATAACGTAATAGAAGAAAACACGCCGAAATGGACAGAAGAACAGACTTTTGCAATAGAGACGCGCAATAAAACCCTTCTCGTCTCTGCGGCGGCAGGCGCAGGAAAGACCGCAACGCTCAAAGAAAGAATTATCCGCACGCTAAAAGAAGACGAAAAAGCGGACATCTCAAAAATGGTCATAGTTACCTTCACAAAGGCGGCGGCAGGCGAGATGCGTGAGAGAATTTCACGCGCACTGACGGAAGAAGTGGCGAAAAATCCGAGCCAACACCTTTCACGGCAGTTGCTCTTGCTCCCTTCTGCACAGATTTCCACGGTACACAGTTTTTGCTCGAATATCATAAAAGAGAACATAAGCGAATTGCGTGTCGGGATTAGCCCCGATTTCCGTATATGCGAGGAAAACGAGAGGGCGCTTCTCTGCCGCGAACTTATGGAAAACATAATAGAGGAATGCTATGAGGGTGAACAAATCTGCAACGGCGCGGACTTCTGCGAGTTTGTCGACAATGCAGTTCCCGCAAAGCAGAGCGAAACTCTTGCAGACTTGCTTGTTAAAATCTACGAAAAATGCATTTCGTTTGAGAAAAAGACAGAACAACTCGCCCTTATGCGCGACTTTTTCTTGCTCAAAGACGGAAAATACAAGACCGACCGCATTTTCGAAGAAAACAAAGGAAAACCCGAATGGACGGAAAACTACTTTTCAAGCGTCACGGGCGCGTATATTAAAAACTACGTGTTGTCGGGACTTCGCCATTACGAAAAACTCTACGAGCACTATATAAAAGAAATGACACTCTGTTCAGATGCGGAGTATATAGAAAAACACTTGCCCTCTTATGAAGACGATTTGCGCCTTGCGCGTGAATTTATAGACCTTATTCGTGAGGGCGACTATGAAAAATGCAAAGAAAACTTTGCAAATCTCAAGTTTGTGAACTTCAAAAACTGTCAAAAAGGCACACCGCCCGACGAAATCGACGAAGTTCTCAAAGCGGTGCGAAATGAGTACAAGGATTTTCTGAAAGCGAAAGTCCGCGATAAATTCTTCTTGTACAGTGAAGACGAGATAAAGGAATTTTTCTCTCGCCTTTACCGAATGGTTGACGTGCTTTACCGCGTTTTGCGTACTTTTGACGAGCGTTTTCTCTCGGAGAAGATACGCAGAAGTATATGCGATTTCGGCGACCTTGAGCATTACGCGCTCAAACTCCTTTACGAAGACGGAAAACCCTCAAAGATAGCGAAGCGTTTGCAAGACCGCTATGACTATATTTACGTTGACGAATATCAGGATACAAATCCCGTGCAACACGCGATATTTGAGGCGGTTTCACGCAAAAACAACAGATTTATGGTAGGCGATATAAAGCAGAGTATCTACTCTTTCCGCCGTGCCGACCCCGATATTTTCGCATCGCTAAAAGGTAAATATAAAAAGTTTGGCGAGGAGGGCGACGAGCCGACGGCATCAATATTTATGTCGGACAACTTCCGTTGCGACAGAGCCGTTGTCAACTTCATAAACGCAATATTCAACCCTATATTCGAAGCGGCAGGACAGAGTATCAACTACACGAAAGAAGACTGTCTCAACTTCAAGAAAAAACCGCCCGAAAACTACGGAAAGGAATATAACGGAGTTTTGCCCGAAGTGTTTATTCTTGACAAGATAAATAAGGAAACGGAAAAAGAGAATACAAACACCGAAGCAACCGAGAATAAAGAAGAAAACGCGTCCGCAGAAGATAGCGACGGAGAAACTCTTGAAGACACGGACGGCGGCTACATAACGCAGTACGAATTTGTAGCGAAGAAAATTAAAGAAATGCTCGACGGCAAAGTTTTCCTCGCTAACAAAGGCAGAGAAATAAAGCCGTCCGACATAGCGATACTTCTCCGCTCTGCAAACGGTACAAACCCCGCCGCACCGAAATATGCAGAGGCACTGAAAAACGCAGGAGTAGAATGTACGGACTGCGACGGAAAGTCCTTTTTCAGCAATCCCGAAATTTTGCTTATGCTCTGCATTCTCTACTCGATAGACAACCCCTTGCGAGATATATACCTTGTCGGCGCGATGCATTCGCCTATATATGACTTTTCCGCAGACGACCTTGTAATGATTCGTCTGTTGTGGAAAAAGGACAACCCCGACGACGAGGCATACGGAAAAATCAAAAAGCCTTTCTATGACGAAGTAAAATACTATGCCGAAAACGGCGAAAACGAACAACTGAAAGAAAAATGCGAGAGTTTTCTTTCTGACCTCTATTTTTTGAGAGAAAAGTCACGCTCTGCTCCCGTTGACAAACTCATTGAATATATCTATGACGAAAAAGCACTTCTTTCAATGTACGGTCAGGCAAGCGAGATAGGTCACGCAAGACTTTTGCAACTTTACAACTATTCACGAAACTTTGAGGCGTCCTCTTTCCGCGGACTTTATAACTTTTTGCAGTATATAAACGAGATAATAGAGGGCGGACGCACGTTTGAGGAAAAGAAAAGTTCGGGCGACGGAGTAAAGATAATGACAATACACTCCTCAAAGGGACTTGAATTTCCCGTGTGCTTTTTGTGCGAGTGCGGTAGGTCTATTTCTTCAATGGACGCGAAAAACGCATTGCTCTTTGATGCCAAAATGGGTGTATCAATGGATATGCTCGAGGGCGTTGTTAAATACAAAAACCCCATAAGAGCCGCCTCGTCCGCGCATATAAACGATGAAGCCGTGCGCGAGGAATTGAGACTTCTCTACGTTGCGCTCACGCGCGCGCAGGAAAGACTTTTCGTTGTCGGAAGAACTTCGGGTAAAATGGCGGACTTCGTTTCAAAATGCGAGCGTTCTTCAAACGCGCTTTCGGAGTTTTCCGTGCTTTCAATGACGAGTTATATGGAAATCGTTCTTTCGGGACTTTTCTGCGGTGAATATAGCAAAAACGCGGTATTGACGTACGTTGATGTTTTCGGAAACGAGATGCCGCTGGACGTAGCAAAAACGCAAGGTTTCCCCGCGGTAGAAGAAACCGAGACGGCAACCGAGACCGAGACGGCAACCGAGACCGAGACGGCAACCGAAACCGAAACGGCAACCGAAACCGAAACCGCAACCGAAACCGAAACCGAAACCGCCCAAGAAAGCGAGTTCATAAAAGAGATAATACGCCGTTTTGAGTCCGTCTATCCGCACTTGCACATGACGAAAATCCCCGCAAAACTCTCGGTGTCGAAACTTTACCCCGACATTCTCGGCGAATATGACGGTGAAGAAACTCTCGCCGCCGTCACGGAAGAAAAAGAAACCGAAGAAAAACCGAGAAAGCGCGTAATCCCCCGTTTCATAAAAGAGGCAAGCGGAGAAACAGACGAAAACAGTTACAAAGAAGACCCACGCGAAAGAGGTATCGCAACGCACTTGTTTATGCAGTTTGCCGACTTCGCCGCAGTAAAAGAAAAGGGCGTAGAGAGTGAACTCGAAAGGCTCAAAAACGGCTTCATAACCGAGACGGACGCGAAGATGGTTTTTCTTGACGAACTTGAATTGTTCAGACAGTCTGATTTTATCGACCAATTGATTGAAGCGAAACTCCATAGAGAATTCCGCTTTAATTCACTTCTTGCGGCAGAAGATTTCGCAGACGACGAGGCGAAAAAAGAAGAACTTCGCGGAGAAGTCCTTTTCGTGCAGGGCGTTATCGACTGTATAATCGAGCATAAAGACGGAAGTTACTCTATTGTCGACTACAAGACGGACAGACTGACTTTGCAAGAAAAGAAAGACAAGTCCATAGCGGAAAAGAAACTGAAAGAACGCCACGAAACGCAACTTCGCTACTATGCCGCCGCGTGCGAGCGTATATACGGTTTCAAGCCGAAAGAGGTGCTTATTTATTCTTTGCCGCTCGG
>JAZOLR010000079.1:0-2464 GCA_045653255.1 Eubacteriales bacterium
CGTTATCTACACTGCTCGCGATGCGGCGCACAAGCGCTTGTGCGAACTTGCCGCAGAGGGAAAAGAACTTCCCCTTGACGTAAAAGACGCGATAATTTACTTTGTAGGCCCTACTCCTGCAAAACCGGGACAAGCGATAGGCTCGGCAGGCCCTACGACTTCCTACCGTATGGACGCATATAGCCCCACACTTATTTCGCTCGGTCAGACGGGAATGATAGGAAAGGGAAAGCGTGGCACAGAAGTTATAGCCGCTATGAAAGAGCACGGCGCTGTATATTTCGGCGCGATAGGCGGTTGCGGCGCGCTTCTTGGAAAGTGCATAAAGAAATCGGAAATAGTCGCATATCCCGACCTCGGCGCAGAGGCAATACGCCGCCTCGAAGTTGAAGATTTCCCAGCGATAGTTATTATAGACAGCGAGGGAAACAATCTCTACGAAACGGGAAGACAAGCGTATCTTTCTTCCGTAAAAGAAAAATAAAGAAAAAAGAGGACAGATATGAATTTGAATTTCAACCTCAACGCAAGTCTTGACGTGCCTATCTACCGTCAAGTAGCGGATATAATAAAAAACGCCGTCAAAAAAGGCGAACTTGCCGCAGGTGAGAAACTTCCCACCGTGCAGGAAATGACAGACGAACTCGCTATTGCACGAGGCACAGTAAAACGCGCCTACGATGAACTTGAGCGAGAGGGAATAATAGAAAAAGCGCAGGGACGCGGTACTTTCGTCTGCTACAATCCCTCAAACCACGGCGGAAGAAAAGACCAAGCGATGGCGGCAATAGACGAAATGCTTTCGCAACTTGAAGATATGGGATTTTCCGCGCAGGAAATAAATATATTTCTTAATTTGAAACTTCGCGAACGCTCGCGAGAAGAAGCAAAGGTGAAAATCGCGGTTATAGAATGCAACCCCGAAAACCTTTCCTATATCTCCGAGCAATTCCGTCACGTATCGGGCGTAGACCTTTACTCTTTTATGCTCGACAGTGTGGAAAAATATCCCTACAAACTTGCAGAGGGATTTGACCTTGTGGTTGCCACGCCCTCGCACGCGGAATTTATAGAAAGCATACTCCCGCGCGACAAGCGCGTTACGCGTATCGCACTCCGTCCGTCGCAGAGTTTCCTTTCTCAAATAATAAGACTTTCACCCAAAAAGAAAGTAGGAATTATAGCGGAAAGCGCGAGATTCGCAGGTCTTGTGTATAACACTTGCCGCGATTTCACGGAAGATGCAGAAATCTTTTCTCCTATCGTTTCGGGAGATGAAAAAACAAAGGAATATATTTCTTCGGTGGACACCCTTGTTTTGCCGAAACACTATGAGCGTCACCTCGACCGCGAAACGATTTCTTTCTTGCGCGATTTTGGCGGCGACGTGATAGAATGTTATTATGAAATGGACGAAGGTTCACTTTTGTACCTTGAAACGAAAGTAAACCGCATTCTCTCTGATAAAAAACTGTAATTTTTTCAAAAAAATCCAAAAAGTTTTAACACGCCTATTGACTTTTGTTATATAACATTGTAATATATAGATATATAACAATAACAAACAATATACAAAAATCAAAAGAGGTATTAAAATGAGCGAAAACAAAAAGAAGGTGCTCGTTATCGGCGTTATCGGCGCGGACGTACACGCAGTCGGAAACAAGATACTGTACCATGCCTTCACACAGGCAGGCTTTGAAGTAGTAAATCTCGGCGTTATGGTTGCACAGGAAGAGTACATAGCAGCCGCTATCGAGTCGAATGCCGATGCGATAGTAGTATCATCTCTCTACGGTCAGGGCGAACTTGACTGCCGCGGACTTCGCGAGAAGTGCGATGAAGCGGGACTTCGCGGTATTCCGCTTGTTGTCGGAGGAAACATAGTAATAGGAAAACAGAAGTTTGAAGACGTAGAACGACGCTTCAAGGCTATGGGCTTTGACCGTGCATTTCCCCCCGGTACAACTCCCGAAACTACAATAGAGGCTTTGCGCGAACTTCTCGGAATGAACGGTAACTGAAGTGAATAACATACTGCTTATAGACTTTGGCAGTACGTACACGAAACTCACTGCCGTTGATATTGACGCGGAAAAGGTGCTCGGCACGTCTGCATCCTACACCACAGTAGAAAGCGACGTCGGAGAGGGACTTGCAAACGCGATAGCGAAACTTGAAGAAAAGATAGGAAAAAGAGAATATCTTGCAACCTATGCTTGTTCTTCTGCCGCAGGCGGACTTAGAATGGTCACGAGCGGACTCGTTCCCGAACTTACAAGCGAGGCGGCAAGACTTGCGAGTCTTGGCGCAGGTGCAAAGCCCGTCGGCACGTATACCTTTCAACTCACAGAAGACGACGTAGAAGAAATAAAAAATCTTGCCCCCGACATTTTCTTGCTTGTCGGCGGTACTGACGGCGGGAACTCCGAGTGTATTTTACACAACGCGAGAATGCTTTCGA
>JAZOLR010000080.1:0-3502 GCA_045653255.1 Eubacteriales bacterium
GTTTACTATGAAAGATATGAAAGAATCGCCGGTGAAAGCCATTATCCTTTCTCAAAAATGTTGAATCTTGCTCTTAATGGTATTACAAGCCTTTCTGTAAAACCTCTGCGATATATCACAGGTATCGGTCTTGCAATGGCATTTGCAAGCTTTGTGATTTTTGCTTATGCTATATTTACAAAATTATTTTCACACGGTAACTTTCAAGCCAGGCATCAAGTTCAATAAGCCACGCGATAAGTTGAGGGCGCGACATAAGTTGACCGTACCAAGTCACGTCCTCGCCCGAAAGAAGCGACGCAATTCTATCTTTTGAAATTATCGCAGAAAGTCTGCTTTCTTTGTCTTCAAGTCGGTCTTCCAACATTTTCGTGACGAGTTTTTCATATTCGGGGTTGTGGGTTTTCGGATATGGGCTCTTTTTCCTTTTCAATATTCTTTCGGGCAGAAAATCCGCCATAGCGTGCCGTAAAAGCGATTTTTCTACTCCGCCCTCAAACTTGAGCGACCACGGCAAGTTATACACGTATTCAAGAATTCTATGGTCGGCAAACGGCACGCGCACCTCAAGACCGTGCGCCATACTCATTCTGTCTTTTCGCGCGAGCAGGTTCGTCATAAAGTATTCAACAGAGAGGCAGGTCGCAATACGCGAGCGCTTCATTTCATCGGTATCGCTTTCAAGGACGGGGGTGTTCTTTATCGCGTTTTTATAAATCTCGCTCATATAGGAATATCCCTCGTCTGCTCTCACTATATCCTCGCGAAAAAGACTTATTCTGCCTTTTGGCGAGTGAATCCACGGGAAGAAATCGCGAAATAGCATTTCTTCTCTGTAAAACCACGGATAACCGCCGAAAATCTCGTCAGAGCATTCACCCGACAAAGCGACCGTGTGATTTTTCTTCACCTCGCCGCAAAAGTAGTACAGCGAACTGTCAATGTCGGCTTGACCGGGTAGGTCGCGCATAATTGCCGCTATGGGAAGATATTCTGCAAGAAGTCTCGTAGGTGCGGTGAGTACCGTGTGAGAAGTGCCGAGTTCTTGCGAGAGCCACAAGGCGTATTCGTCGTCGCTATTCGGTTGAAACACGGAAGTTTTGAAATTCTTGTTGTCCTCATATTCAAAGGAATATGTAGAAAGTTTTTTCCCTTGCTCTTTATATTTTCTTTGTGCAACTGCGGTAATTATCGAAGAATCAAGACCGCCGGAAAGGAACGAACAAAGCGGCACGTCACTTACAAGTTGCCTTTCTATTGCATCGGTAAGAAGGAATTTCGTGTGTTCTATCATTTCTTCTTTTGTTTCTTTTATCTCTTTTGCCTCTAAAGTCCAATAGGGGTGAAAGTGCGTGCCGTCACAGTCTACTCTTCCGCAACACGCGCGCGGAAGTTCGTATATACCGCGAAAAACTCCGCTTCCCGTAAGTGTTGCAGGGGCAAGGTAAAGAAGTTCCCAAAGTCCGTATATATCTATCTCCGCGCGTACGAGGTCTGCTTCAAAAAGCGCCTTTATTTCAGAGGCAAACAAAAACTTGCCGTCTTTTTCGGTGTAGAAAAGCGGTTTTATACCAAATCTGTCACGTGCCAAAAATATAAAGTCTTCCCCCTCGCAAAAAATGCAAAAGGAAAATATACCGTTCAGTTTTTTAGGGCAGTCGTCACCGAAAATAATGTAACTCCACAAAACGAGTTCCGTGTCGCATTTCGTCTTCGGGGTTATATTATATCTTTTCAGTTCTTTTTTCAGTTCGTCTGAATTATATATTTCTCCGTTGTAAACAATAGTATACTTTTTGCCGTTATATTCCGCGCTCATAGGCTGCGCTCCGTTTTCCAAATCCATAACGGCAAGGCGGTTATGTCCGAGACAAACACCGCCGCACACGTAAAAGCCGCTATTGTCAGGACCTCTGTGACGGAGCGACTTGTTCATTTTATCTATATTGCAACCCTTGCCGTCAAGGTCAAATATTCCGCATATTGAGCACATTGTGTAACCTCTCTAATCTTTTTTTGTAACAGTTTATGCTTTCGTGCGTTTTTTTGACATAAAAAAGAACTCAAATTCGCTCGGCGGATTTGAGTTCTTTTGGTTTCAATCTTTTAATTATCAAAGAAATCGGGGGGCAATTCTTCTGTCGGTTGGTAACGGCTGTTTGACGCGTAAGTCGGGGTTGTGCTTCTCTGCGTATAACTATGACTTGCGCCGTTTTTGCCGTTTCCGTTGCTTGTGCCTGTGAGTTGCGTGTCAAACTCAAATTTCACGGAATTGCCGTCCAAAGCAAGTATAGCGTCGAAACTCTTGCCTGACTTCGGGGAGACAAATCCCTTTATCTTCGCGCTTTTTCCTGTTTCGAGTATCTTTTTTGCGTTGGAAATCGACACCGCGCGAGAGCAAATATACTCGCGGAAACCGAACTTGCAGTTCTTTTCTTTATAGTTTGAACAACCGTAGCCAAATACCGTGCGGACTATATTTCCGCTACAAAGAGGGCACGTGCCGACTATATCGCCGACGTATCCCGTGTAGGTATCGTCTTCTATCGGCACGGTCGGTATACCGTATGCGCGGTCAAAGACGCTCTTTATCTCTTCTTCTGCGAGGCTGACGCTATCGCGTACCGTCATATTTCCGCGGTACACTTTTTTCAGAGCCTTACCGAGTTCAGACGTCTTATATTTATCCATACTGATACTCATACGTAAAAGAGACTCGATAAGAAATTCACCGTCGGGAAGAATGGTATACACGTCTTTTTTTAGATTTATATAACCGCTTTTTCTCGCGTTGTCTATTATTCCCGTTCTTGTCGCTTCCGTGCCGAGTTCAAGACCTTCGAAAATTGCGCGGTAATCTTCATCGTCGTTTTCGGGTTTGTCGTCTTGCTCTGCAAGAGCCGCCTTTTCCTCGCGGAAGGGGTTTTTGAGGTAATTGTTGAGTGTTTCTATAGTGTAGTGTCTTGGAGGTGAAGTCTCTTTTTCTGTCGGTTTGAAGTCGATAACGACGCTATCGCCCTTATTGAGATTTGGCAATATCTTGTCTTTTGCATCGCGGTCGTCGTACTTTGTCCAACCTGCTTGAGTTATTACCGTACCTTTCAAAACGAAAGTCTCGTAATCGCCGACGGAGATGGTAATTTCGGTCTTTTCCGCAAGACATTCTTCTGCGCAGAATACCGCAACGAAACGGCGCATTACCGTGGAATACACCTGCATTTCCTTTTCTGACAGTTTCGTCTTGTCGGGTATCTTATAAGTCGGTGTGAGTGAGGAGTGCGACTCAATCTTCGAATCGTCAAATATGCTCTTTCCGTCTTTGAACGTAACGGGGTAGCCTAACTTCTTTACGTTTGCGAGAATTTGCCTTACTTTGTCTTTTTCGGCGGTGGCGAGATATTCACTGTTCGTTCTGGGATACGTAAGGTAGCCTTCTTCATACAGTTTCTGCACTATCTCAAGGCTTTCCGCCATTGACATTTTATACTTTTTACCAAGCACG
>JAZOLR010000081.1:0-1408 GCA_045653255.1 Eubacteriales bacterium
AATGTTCTTTTATCGCATTTGCAACTGCTACCGCCGCCATTGAAGTAAGCATCAAACTGCGCTTTACTCCAAATGCGGGGCGAAGCAATATACTCATATAGAGACCTGAATTATCGTCGCTGAAATGTTTTTTGTCAAGAGTGCCATGGGGAGACGTCTGTCTGTCCGCTATTATCACTCTTCCCTCGTATGCGCCTGAACGCGCAAAACTTTTCAAGACGTCATTTGTAAAAGGAAGTTCACGGTATTTTTCCACAGAAAGACTTTTTCCGTTTCTTGTGGACATCGTGATTTTTCTGTAAGGATAGTACCTTTTTGCCATAACAATCCTTTCGGGCGGGCTTTCGGTATCTTAATAAGCCTTACCCCAATAAACCAATTTTGTCGCGGGTTTGCCGCAGCAGATACACTTGTCGCTTATCTTTTCCTGTTCCATAGGCATACAACGAGAAGTTACGTCTGCTTTTTCCTTAAGTGCGAGTTCGCATTCGAGATTTTCGCACCACATAGCCTTTATGTAGCCATTTTTCTCGTTTGCTATCTTTATGAACTCGTCAAGTTCAGTTGCTTCAAACGTTTTCTGCTTACGGTTCTCAAGTGCCTTTTCATAGAGTGCTTTCGTGAGATTTTCAAGTTGCTCTGCTACTACTGTTTCAATGTTATCAAGAGAAGTGAATATCTTCTCTCTGTTGTCTCTGCGTACTATAACGCACTGATTGCTCTCGATGGCCCGAGGACCGATTTCTATACGAAGCGGAACACCCTTCATTTCATATTCTGCAAATTTCCATCCGGGGCTATTGTCGCTTGTGTCAACTTTTACTCTTACCTTGTCCGCAAGGCGTGCACGGAGTGCTTCTGCTGCTTCAAGAACGCCTTCCTTGTGTTGCTGTACGGGGATAATGATAACCTGAGTAGGAGCAACAGCAGGGGGAAGAACGAGACCGTTATCATCGCCGTGTGTCATTATGATACCGCCGATAATTCTTGTGGATACACCCCAAGAGGTCTGGTTACAGTAACAAAGTTTGTTGTTCTTGTCGAGATATTTGATATCAAACGCTTTCGCAAATCCGTCGCCGAAGTTGTGAGACGTGCCGCCCTGAAGTGCTTTACCGTCGTGCATAAGAGCCTCAACGGTGTAGGTAGCCTTTGCGCCTGCGAACTTTTCTTTATCGGTTTTCTGTCCCTTTATAACGGGCATACCGAGGTCTTTTTCAAAGAAGTCCGCATACACGTTGAGCATACGAATTGTTTCTTCCTGAGCCTCTTCGGGTGTTGCGTGCATTGTGTGACCTTCCTGCCAAAGAAATTCTCTGCTACGAAGGAAAGGACTCGTGGTTTTCTCCCATCTTCCAACGCTGCACCACTGATTGTAAAGTTTCGGCAAGTCGCGGTAAGAACGAAT
>JAZOLR010000082.1:0-9608 GCA_045653255.1 Eubacteriales bacterium
AGAGACTGCAACTCTTTAACCAATACTTTGAAGGATTCGGGAATACCGGGAGTAGGAATATTCTGTCCCTTTACTATTGCCTCGTAGGTCTTTACACGGCCTGTAACGTCGTGACTCTTAACGGTAAGGATTTCCTGAAGCGTGTAGGCTGCGCCGTATGCTTCAAGTGCCCAAACTTCCATTTCTCCGAAACGCTGACCACCAAACTGCGCTTTACCGCCGAGAGGCTGCTGTGTAACGAGAGAGTACGGACCGTTTGAACGTGCGTGAATCTTATCGTCAACGAGATGGTGAAGTTTGAGGTAGTACATTATACCTACGGTAACGGGGTTATCAAAAGGTTCACCCGTTCTGCCGTCGTAAAGTGTCATCTTACCGTCAATAACCTTAACGTCGTGATCTTTTCTGTACTCAGCGAGTTTTGCTTCGTCCTGTTCGATTTCGCTATCAAGACGCTGAAGGTCAATATTACCGTTTTCGTCGGTTACTTCAATGAACAAAGCCTTACCCTTTACGTTTTCACCGGGGCGGATATCACGGGCGTAACCTGCCTGACGCAAGCACTCAACGATATCTTTCTCGTTTGCGCCGTCGAATACGGGAGTCATTACTTTCATTCCGAGTTTTCTTGCAGCGAGACCGAGATGCACCTCAAGCACCTGACCGATGTTCATTCGGGAAGGAACGCCAAGAGGATTAAGAACTATATCAAGGGGAGTACCGTCAGCAAGGAAAGGCATATCTTCGGGAGGAAGAATTCTTGAAACGACACCTTTGTTACCGTGACGGCCTGCCATTTTATCTCCGACGGAGATCTTTCTCTTCTGTGCGATGTATACGCGAACGACCTTGTTTGCGCCGGGAGCGAGGTCATCGGAGTTGGAACGGTCAAATACTTTTACGTCAACTACGATACCTGATTCACCGTGAGGCAAACGCAAGGAAGAGTCTCTTACTTCTCTTGCCTTTTCACCGAAGATAGCACGCAAAAGTCTTTCTTCGGGAGTAAGTTCTGTTTCACCCTTAGGTGTAACCTTACCAACGAGGATATCGCCTGCACGAACTTCAGTACCTATCTTTACGATACCGTCCGCATCAAGATCTTTGAGAGCGTCGTCACCAACGTTGGGGACTTCTCTCGTTATTTCCTGCGGGCCGAGTTTCGTATCTCTTGCTTCCGCGGAGTGTTCTTCAATATGGATAGAGGTGTAAATATCTTCGCGAACGAGTCTTTCGTTAAGAAGAACTGCGTCCTCGTAGTTGTAACCTTCCCAAGTCATAAAGCCGATAAGCGCATTCTTACCGAGGGAGATTTCGCCTTTGGAAGTTGCGGGACCGTCTGCAATAACCTGTCCTGCTTCTACTCTGCTACCTTCTTCTACGATAGGTCTCTGGTTTACGCTTGTGCCCTGGTTGGAGCGTTTGAACTTGATGAGGTGGTAGGTGTCTTTTCTACCGCTGTCGGTTACTATGGTAATAGAATCCGCTGCGGCACGTTCAACGATACCGCCTTCGTTCGCAACAATAACTGCGCCCGAGTCAACGGCTGCCTTGTATTCCATACCTGTCGCAACGATAGGAGAATCGGTCATCATAAGCGGAACTGCCTGCTTCTGCATGTTCGATCCCATAAGTGCACGGGTATTGTCATCATTTTCAAGGAAGGGGATCATTGCCGTCGCAACGGAAACGACCATCTTCGGAGATGCGTCCATATAATCAATCTTGGTACGGCCAACTTCGATGATTCCCGACTTGTCGCGGGCAATAACACTCTTGTTTATGAAATGACCATTTTCGTCGAGGGGCACGTTTGCCTGAGCAACAACGTAGTTATCCTCAATATCTGCGGTCATATATTCAACTTCACTTGTTACTCTTCCCGTTGCTTTATCTACCTTGCGGTAAGGTGCTTCAAGGAATCCGTAATCATTGATTTTCGCATAAGTAGCGAGGTAGGAAATAAGACCTATGTTCGGACCTTCAGGAGTCTCGATAGGACACATTCTACCGTAGTGGGTGTAATGCACGTCACGTACTTCAAATGATGCACGGTCACGTGAAAGACCGCCAGGGCCGAGTGCAGAGAGACGGCGCTTGTGGGTAAGTTCTGCCAAGGGGTTGTTCTGGTCCATAAACTGAGAAAGAGGTGAAGAACCGAAGAACTCACGGATAGCAGTAGCCACGGGGCGTGTATTGATGAGCGTCTGAGGAGTCATATCCTCGCTGTCGTGAACAGACATACGCTCTTTTATGTTTTTGTCCATCTTGGACATACCGATACGCATCTGGTTCTGGAGAAGTTCTCCTACGCAACGGAGACGACGGTTTCCAAGGTGGTCTATATCGTCAAAAGTACCTATTCCGTGGGTGAGGTTCAAAAGGTAGTTGATAGACGCGAAAATATCGTCTTTTGTGATATGCTTCGGGCAGAGTTCTGCTATTCTCGCCTTTGCAAGTGTTTTGAGCGTGTCAACATCACCTGCCGACTCTGTGATAATGTCGGAAAGTACGGAGAATCTTACCTTTTCATTTATACCGCAGTCACGGAGGTCGTAACCGAGAACCGCTTCGGGAGCGATTGTACCGTTAGAGAAAATCTTAACTTCTACGCCGAGTTCGTCTTTTACGAATATCTCGTTAAGTCCCGATTCGTCGATTGCTTTTGCTATATCGCGTGTAACAGTTTCGCCCTCATCGGCAATAAGTTCGCCTGTGAGGATACTGATAACAGGGCGAGAAAGAACGCAACCTCTTGCACGTGCGCCGAGTGCAAGTTTCTTGTCAAACTTGTATCTACCAACGGGTGCGAGGTCGTAACGCTTGGGATCAAAGAAGAGATTGTTAACGAGCACCTGAGCACTCTCGATAATCGGGGGTTCGCCCGGACGAAGTTTTCTGTAGATCTCTTTGAGTGCTTCTTCGCCGAGAGTAGTTTTGTTCTCCTCTGCTTCGCGAGCACACTCGTCCTTTGAAAACGTTACGTTTATAATATCCTCTTCGCCGAACATATTGATGATGTCAGCGTCGGACTCTTCACCGAGAGCACGAATGAGGACGGTTATCGGAATTTTTCTGGTTTTATCTATTTTTACATAGAATACGCCATTTGCATCGGTTTCGTATTCCAACCACGCGCCTCTGTACGGGATAACCGTATTCTTGTAACTGTGGTTACCAGCCTTGTCAACTTCGCTCGTGTAATAAATACCGGGCGAACGAACAAGTTGAGATACGATAACTCGCTCTGCACCGTTGATGACGAAAGTTCCGTTTTCTGTCATCAAGGGGAAGTTACCCATATATATATCGGACTGCTTAAGTTCACCGGTTTCCTTATTAGTAAGTCTTACGGAAACCTTGAGGGGCGCTTCATAAGTAGCATCCCTATCTTTGCATTCCTCTACCGAATATCTCGGTTTGGAATCTATCGAAAAGTCAACGAATTCGATAGAGAGATTGCCCGTATAGTCAACTATGGGCGATACGTCACGAAGGACCTCAAACATTCCCTCCTCGAGAAACCATTTAAATGACTTTTTCTGCACCTCAATAAGGTTTGGCATTTCCAAAGCTTCGTCTATCTTTGAAAAACTCATTCTTACATTTGTGCCAAGCTTTTGGGGTTTTAACATGTAGAAACCACTCCATTCATGTAAATTTTCAGACAACAACTCCCCTGCGCAAAACAGTAAAAAAGGTCACGAAAACGGGCGACGGATGATGTATTCGGGCACGTAAACGTGACATTAAGTTTCGCCATTTTGCCATAGGACAAGCGAGTATAATGCATTATAGTATAATAGCACAACGTTTTCAATTTGTCAATAGGTTTTTTGAAATATTTTTCGTTTTTTTCAAATATTTTCTAAATAATATCAAAAATAGCGAAAAAGACGGTTCAAAAGAGAAAAACCGTCTTTTTGTGATATTATTTTATAAAAAGGCAAACGAGAATAGGCAAGAACATTGCGGGAATGAGGTTTGCCGTTTTGATTTTGGTTACTCCGAGAAGGTTAAGTCCTATCGCAAGAATAATAAGCGAGCCAACGCAGGACATCTCGTTCAACATATAAGCGGGGATATTGGATAGAAATAAAAGCGCGAGTAAAGATATACTTCCCTGATACAGAATAAGTGATAGTGAGGAAAGAGCGCAACCGACGCCGAGCGTAGTGGCGAGTACGAATGCGGAAATTCCGTCGAGAACGGCTTTCGCAAATAAGGTATTCGGATTCCCCTGTGCGTCTTCTATTGCGCCGAGTATCGCCATTGCGCCGACACAGAAAAGTATCGTGCAAGAAGCAAAGCCTTCCGCAATTGAAGCGGAGTTTCCGTCTGTTTTTTTGAACTTCGACTGAATGAAGTCGCCGAGTTTGTGTATGTATTTGTCGATGTCAATAAGTTCTCCTATAAGTGCGCCGAGTGCAAGTGAGATAACCGCGACCAGTGCATTCTGTCCAACGAGCGAGCCTGACACGCCGAGATACACGACGAAAAGACCTACTGCGTGCATCAAAGTTTTATTCAAGCGTTCGGGAATTCCTTTTTTGAGAATTGCGCCAAGTATACCCGTAATAGCAACGGCTACCGCATTCACAAGTGTTCCTAACATAAACATTGTTTTTATCTTCCTTATTTTGATACGAAGATTATACCACTTTAAAAAAGTAAAATCAATACGTTTTAGCAATTTAATATTTTAGAGAAAAAAGACAAAGGAAATCAACGATACAATCCTTCTATAATATCGCATATTTTCTCCGATACTCTACCATCACCGTAACTGTAACAGAGGGCGCTCATTTTCTCACGCTCTGATTTGTTTTCCAAAAGGTGTTTTGCGTTTTTGTAAACCGAAAAGAAGTCTGCGCCGACAAGTCGGATAACGCCGGAGGTGCATCCTTCCGTGCGTTCGGTTTTGTCACGCATAACGAGCGTAGGTATTCCAAGAGTTGCCGCTTCCTCCTGCACTCCCCCGCTATCGCTCATTATCATATATGCACGAGTGATGAGATTGTGGAATTCATATACGGACAACGGCTCTGCGAGGATAATATTTTTTACATTTGAGAGGATAGGCAAAATAACACTTCTAACTTCGGGATTAGGGTGCATAGGACAAAGGAAAGTGAATTCGGGAAATTCGAATGCTAACTTTTTCAGTGCTACGCACATTTCCGACATTTTGTTTCCTATGTTTTCCCTACGGTGTGCAGTGAAGATAACAAGAGGTGAATTTTCTTTCAAGTACGGAGACGTGAAACTGTCGTCAACGGTATAGCGTAGGGCGTCTGTGACGGTGTTGCCTACTACGTAGATATTTGACGGCGGTGTTCCCTCTCTTATAAGATTTTTTCGTGATTTTTCCGTCGGAGCAAAGGCGATATTTGAAAGTCTGTCTATTGCTACTCTGTTCCATTCTTCAGGATAGGGGGAAAGCATATCGTAAGAGCGCAAGCCTGCTTCAACATGGAATATCGGGATTTTCAAATAGAAGGCAGAAAGGGCGGCGGAAAAGGCGGTGGTGGTATCTCCGTGGACTATGACGGCGTTGGTTTCGGTTTTTTTGAAATAATCGGTATAGGCAGATAGAGAGCGTGCTGTGAGTTCGGCAAGACCGCCATTGGAGCGCACGGCGAGGTTTTCGTCTATTTTTAAAGAAAAGAACGAGGCAGCATCATCGGAAAGAGTCGCGTGTTGCCCTGAATGGCAGACGAGCGTTGAAAACACTTGTCTTCTTTGCATTTCTTTTACAAGCGGTGCGATTTTTATAATTTCGGGGCGAGTGCCTATTGCGAAGGTTATTCTTTTTATTTTCATTCTGTTCTCCTTTTCATAAGACCTTATTTTATTTCTATGAAAACAAAGAAACGGAAATTCAACAGTCGGTGTTTTTTATTTTGAATAGGAGTTAATGGCAAATATGCAAAAAAATGTTGAATTTTGACTCTTTTTATGCTATAATACTAAAGATAGTTTTATTTAAGGCTGGTAACAGATGAAAAAGATTATTTCCGTAATAAGCATTGTTTTTCTACTTTGCGCGGTGCTTTTCGGGTGCAGTTTCTTCTCTGCCGAGGACGTTGTTTTCTCAGATGCGAGTTTCGTTTACGACGGTGAAGAAAAGGTGCTTGTTTCCAAAACCGAAGTGCCCGAAGGATACGAGATAAGGTATGAAAACAATAAGGCAACAGAGGTCGGCAAGTATTTGTGCCGAGCGTCAGTATGGAACTTAAAAAAAGGTGAACTTGAATGTGAAAAGTTCGCGATACTTGAGATTTTACCTGCGGAATACGATATGCGCGGTATTGAGTTCGAAAGCCTTGAAGTTGATTACGACGGCAAACCGCACACGCTCGCAATAAGCGCGAATCTGCCCGAAGGTGTCAGCGTTTCCTACACTCAAAACACTTACACAGATGCAGGCGTATACGAAGTTGTGGCAAGTTTTTCGGGAGACAAGGAGAACTTTGCGCCTATTGAAGATATGCGCGCGACACTCAAAATCAATCCTATCCCTGCGCCTGTTTCAATCACTGTTGAAAAGGGCGTTTTGCACACGGGATCGTCTCCGAGTTTCAAGACTGATATTGAAGGTGAAGTCACTCTTCGCGAAGGACAAACTCTTGTCCCCGGCACGAACACTTACTACTGCGATTTCACACCGAAGAGCGAAAATTATTTGAAGAAGGAAAACATTCCTATAACCCTTAGCGTAATGGCGAGTGTATTCTATTATAACGGCGACAAACTTTTGCACACGGAATACATAAATTACGGCGAGGTTATTTCGGGGTACTCGGTAACTCCGTATGAAGACGGCGACGACCTTTACAGTTTTAAATATTGGAAAGACAAAGACGGCGCGCGTTACGACGGTGATGAAAAGGTAACGAAAGATATTACTCTTTACGCAGAGTTTGAAAAAGAAGAAAAACTTTACGTTTCTCTCGTGTATAACGAAAGCAAGACGGAAGAGTTTGGATTTTATCCTTCGCTTTTGCCGATAAAACTGCCTATTCCGTCGGGGAATTTCCTCGGCTGGCACAGAGACAGATTTTTCAGTTCTCTTGCGTATTATTCCCTCTCTGACGAAAGTGAGGCGGGCAAGGAATATTTTGCTTTATTTTCTCCCAGTGTGACACTTTCCGACGATGAACGAAAAGAACATACCGACTATGAGACAAAGAGCGTAACGGTGACGAAATCGGAAATTTACCGCGGTGCTCTGGTTGAGGTAAACGAGGCTCTTCCCTCTCGCATAAAGGAGACGGACCTTTCAAAGATATACGGAAACGTTGAAAACGCGAAGTTGTCAAGTTCTTCTCTTATGCTATCCGAAGAAGCGACACGCGCCCTTGAACTTTTGTGCGCGGAATATGCAAAGATAGATAGCGCAGGGAACTTCCTCGTAACAAAGACTTACAGTTCTGACGGCGACGGAAAAAGCGGGCAGACGGTAACACTTAAATACATGAAGAGTTCCTCTGTTAGTGACATTTCGGCTATTACGTCGGCACATGAATTTTTGTCGGCTAAACACGCGGACTTTGGATTTATAGAGAGATACAAAGAAGAATACGAATACTACACGGGTGTTTTTTCAGAGGGAAAGGAAAACGTATACCGATACGTGGGTGTCGGCCACGCGGTGTTTATGGAAAGACACGGGCTTTCGCTTGAAGAATACTTGTGTTACGTAAAAAACTACACAGACGAGCATTTGTTCGTACTTGTGGGTAATATGGAATATGAAATATACTACGTACCGTGCAAAAGCGATAGCGTAAATATAAAAGTTCCGAAAAACGAAACCTACACTATTTCCGGCAACAATAACGACGGATTTATCGTCACGGTAGAAAGACGCGCATACGCAAGAGACCTCGGAATTCTTGTGTGCGTTGATGCAGGTCACGGCGGTTCTGACCCGGGGGCAAACGGCGGCGAGTCTATTATCAATCTTGCGGTAGCGCAACTTGTGCGTGAGGAATGCGAAAAGCAAGGATTCTCCGTACTTATGACACGCGATGCAGACTACTTCGTGACACTTCAAAAGAGATGTGAGATAGCGAACAATGCAAAGGCAGATATTTTCGTTTCCATACATTGCAACTCGGCAGAGTCAACTCAAGCAAGCGGAACGGAAGTATTCTATTATAGCGGTACGAAGAGTATTGCACTTGCAAACAACGTATACAACTATATGACCGAAATGATGCCGCTTACGAAACGCGGTGTAAAATACAAGGATTTGTACGTTACTCGCTACACAAATATGCCTGCTATTCTTTGCGAACTTGCTTTCCTTTCAAACAAGAGCGATTATGCGAAATTGCACGACAAGGAATGTCAAGCATTGTGGGCAGAGGCTATCTGCCGAGGTATATGCGAATACTACGGCGTAGACTATATAGAAGATTAAAAAAACGCATAAAAATCAAAAGGAACAGATAAAAATCTGTTCCTTTTTTGCGTTTATTTTCACGCTTTCTTTGCTTCGCGAAGCGCCTTTTTCTCTTCTTTGAGTTGTTCTTTCAATCTTTTCAGTTTATTCTTCTTCGCTTTTTTAAGTTTCATCGCTACTTTCACAGTAGAGAGAGCAACAAAAGCGGCGACAGTGCATACAGCAACTTTCGTAAGGTCTATATCGTAAGCGCCCTTTGTTGAGAAGTGGAAAAGCGGTTCTTTGCTATCTTTGTTTTTATAGAAAGATGCGCTGATATCGTGCTTTTCGGAAATTACGGGGCGCACGGTATCGAGTTTTTTCATCGCTTCGGTTGCATAGGTGAAATTGTCTGCCATAATGATGCTCCTTTTCGTTTAGTCTTTAGTTTATTCTATCACATTTTTACACAATAAGTCAAGCGTAAAAGTATTTTTTCCTGACTGTGTTTTTTTATTCTTCAATTGAAAACGCGCCGCGAGAAGTTACAGAAAGGGAGTATATGGGCATTCCCTGCGACGAGAAGTTCGTTTCGTATTCGGTCATTACGTTATCCTTTGCATATTCTGATGCGTGAAGGTCGTAAGTTACGAAATCACATTCAAGACCACATGCGGCAAGTTCTTCGAGTGTGAAATCAAAAAGCGGTCGGTTGTCGGTTTTGAATTTGAGTTTTCCGCCTTTTTTCAAAAGTTTGAAATACGTAACGAGGAATTTTCTATATGTTAAGCGGCGTTTTGCATAGCCTTTTTTGTGCCACGGGTCGCTGAAGTTAAGGTATATCGTATCAAGGGATTCGGGTGCGAAAAGTTCTTCGAGAGTTTCCGCATTTGTGAGCATAAAACGAAGGTTATCGCTCTTTCTATCTTCTGCACGCGCTTTTGCTTTTTCAAGTGCGAGTACCATAACGTCGTGCACACGCTCAAGCGCGATGAAGTTAACGTCGGGGTACTTCTCTGCCATACCGCAAGCAAAACCGCCTTTTCCGCATCCTATTTCAAGGTGAAGTTCGCCCTCACGAGAAAATATTTCACTCGAAGATGAAATGGGTGTATCTCTTTCGGCTACCAAAAATTCGCTACATGCAGCAAGTCTTTGCGCGCCGTTTTTCTTTTTTCTCATTCTCATAGGTTTTTATTTCCTTATTTTGATTTTCTAC
>JAZOLR010000083.1:0-4732 GCA_045653255.1 Eubacteriales bacterium
AATTTAAAAAAATTTACAAATCTCTATAACTTTTTTTAGTCAATATGCCAAACAAGTCCTAAAATTCACACAACCATCACAATTCGTAGTAGTAAGAAAGGGCAGAAAGTGCGAAAAGAGGTGCGGTTTCGCAACGCAAAATTCTCGTGCCGAGGGTTACTGCAAAAATGCCTGCGTTTGATATTTCTTCGGCTTCCCTCTCGGAAAATCCGCCTTCACTGCCTATAATGAGTGAAATCGTACGCGCAGTTTTTCCGTTTTTTTCAAGCAATTCTCGAATTGAAGTTGCGCGGCAACCCTCGTAACAGAATATAGAGAGGTCGCTTTCTTTCGCTTCTTTTATCATTTGAGCAAAAGAAACGGGGGCTTTGACTTCGGGAAGTGTTGCACGTCCGCATTGCTTTGCCGCTTCTTCGGCTATTCTGTTCATTCTTTCCTTTTGTTTTTCAATCTTGTCGCCTTTCGGGCGTTTTATACATCTTTCACTCTCGAAAGGTATAATTTCCGAGACACCGAGTTCAACGGATTTCTGTATTATCGTCTCGAGTTTATCGCCTTTCGGATATGCCTGAAAGAGTTTTACTATGATAGGGCTTTCGCCTTTTCCGTCGGATACACTTTCCACTTTTGCCTCTACTTTCTTTCCGTCAAGAAATGAAAGTGTGCACAAATATTCCTTGCCCTTGCCGTCGCATACCGTGATTTCGTCACCGACTGCCATTCGCAAAGAGTAGGAAATGTGGTGGGCGTCCTCGCCCTCTATTATTACGGCGTTATCACATATAGCCTCACCGTCAATAAAAAAGCGTGGCATACTATACCTCTTACGCGCGTTCAACGAGTATAGCGAGCCAGTCGTTTTCCTGTGTCTCGCATACTACGCGAAGTCCGTTTTCTTTTATGGATTTTCTTACCTCGTCTGCGCGGGGCGCTATTATTCCCGAAAGTATCATTTTTCCGTCTTTTGCAAGATAGGGGTCAATGTCGGGGAGCATACGGATTATTATATCCGCGACGATATTCGCAAGAATAAGGTCGTAACCGCCCTCGGAAATATCAACCGACTGCAAAAGGTCGGAGACGTCGCACGTTACGTTGTCTGCGCCGTCTGCTTCTATATTTTCTCTCGCTACTCTTACTGCAACGGGGTCAATGTCGTACGCCGCGCACTTTTTCGCGCCGAGTTTTGACGCGCATATTGCAAGAATACCGCTTCCCGTACCGACGTCAAGCACACGCTCGTTGCCCGTGAGAATATCCTGCATAAGTTCAATTACTAATCTTGTCGTCTCGTGAGTACCCGTACCGAATGCCATACCGGGATCCATACGGAGAATTATTTCGTCTTCGCTTGCCGTGTAGTCTTCCCACGCGGGTACTATTGTTATTTTTCCGAGTTTTATCGGTTTGTAGTATTTCTTCCACGACTCTGCCCAGTCCTGCTCGTTGACACCTTCGAGGACTATCTCTGCCTCAATGTCAAGATTGCGGAAGCGCTCGGTAAGAAATGCAGTATATTCCGCAAGATTTCTTTCTTCGGGCACGAAAAGGGAAACTGCGACTTTGCTTTTGTCGGCGTTGAGTATACTCTCGTCAATAAGATCACCGTACATTCCGTTTATTGTCACGTCGCTATAGTCTTCTATCATAAGTCCGTTATCAAGCATACACATAACGGCGCATACGTCGTCAAGATATTTTATATCACATTTCGCTGTCAGTCTTGTCCAGTTGCAATCAGCCATTGTTTTGCCTCTTTTCTGTCTTTGTCTATTTGTTCTTTCAGTTCCTGCGCGGAAGAAAATTCTCTTTCCTCACGTAGAAATTTGCAGAATTCCACTTTAAGTATTTTTCCGTATAAATCGCCTGCGTAATCTATAATATGCGTTTCGCAGTTGACAAATTCGCCGTCGTCAAAGGTCGGGCGCACACCGACGTTTGTGACTGCGTTATATGTTTTTCCGTCGAACGTTACGCGTGTCGCGTATACACCGAAGCGCGGCACGGCAGAATTGTCGGGCAACGTTTGATTTGCCGTCGGGAAACCTATTTCTCTGCCGAGTTCTTTTCCGTGGGTGACGGCAGACGAAACGAAAAAGTTCCGTCCGAGCATTTCTTTTGTTTGTTGCATATCGCCTGCCGATATTCTCTCGCGTATTCTGGAAGAACTCACGGTATCGCCGTCGTAAAGATACGGCTCGCAGACTATGCAATCTCGCCCTGCGGATTTCATCTGTTCTATAAGTGTGTCCGCGTTTCCTTTCGCGCCCTTTCCGTAGCGGAAGTTAAATCCGCATACCGCCGTCTCCGCACGGCATTCGCCGATAAGAAAATGAGAGACGAAATCTTCGGGGGAAGTGTCTTTTACTTGCTCAAAATTGAGAAGTCCGACGTAGGAAACGCCGAGGTCGCGGAAAGTTTTTATGCGCTCGTTTTCCTCAAAAATGCGTTTTCGTGAGGATTTCAGCGTATCGCTTCCCTCCTCCGAAAAGGTCAGCACAAGCGGCGAAATTCCTTTGTTTTTTGCTTGTTCTACGGCAGTTTTCAAGAGGTGTCGGTGTCCTATATGAACTCCGTCAAAAAATCCAAGAGCCACTACCGTGTTTTCCTTAACGGTAGTGGCAGTTGCCGTATTCAAATCAAATATTCTCAATAGTTTGCGTTAAGATAACTCTTGAGCAAAAGCGCAAGAATTTCATCTCTGTCAACCTTACGGATAAGGCTGCGTGCTCCGTTGTAATTCGTTATATACGTCGGGTCTTCGGAGATGATATATCCGACGAGTTGGTTAATTGGATTGTAACCCTTTTCTTTAAGTGCCTCGTAAACTACGCCAAGCACACGGCGTATTTCAATGTCCTGCTCTGTGGGCTTCGCGAAAGTTATTGTCTTGTTGTTGTCGTTCATAATATTCGTCCTTTTCTTTTGAATATAACGCTTACGCATTTATTATACATCATTTTTTATAATAAGTCAATAAACATTGACAAAGAAATCCCTCTGTGTTAAAATATTCGTTGTAAAGATTTAAAAAGAGGCTTTTAATATGAAATTTGAACTTGTGGCTACCTGCCTTTTCGGGCTTGAGCATCTTCTCGGAGAAGAAATTGACCGTCTCGGGTACGAAAGAGTGAAAACGATAGACGGACGCGTTACCTTTTACGGTGACTGCGAAGCGGTCGCTTACGCAAACGTTTTTCTGCGTTACGCAGAGAGAGTTTTTATAAAACTAGGCGAATTTCAAGCGGACACGTTTGACGCTCTTTTCGAGGGCACACGCGCGCTTCCGTGGGAGGCGTGGATAGGAAAACTTGACGCATTCCCCGTCAAAGGGCATTCTATAAACAGTACGCTTTTCTCTATTCCCGACTGTCAGAAGATAGTCAAACGCGCGGTTGTCTCACGTCTTTCCGACGCTTACGGCATAAAGTGGTTTGAAGAGTCGGGCAAAAAGTATCAGATAGAATTTTTCATACTGAAAAACGTAGCAACCCTTATGATAGATACGTCAGGCATACCTCTTCACAAACGCGGATACCGCACCGAAGCAAATGCCGCGCCTATACGCGAGACACTCGCGGCGGCGATAGCGGCAACAAGCAGACCGCGTGAAGACGTGCTCTTGTGGGACCCTATGTGCGGCTCCGGCACTATCGCAATTGAAGCGGCTATGATAATGAATAATATTGCCCCCGGTGTAAAGCGCAGTTTCGCGGCGGAGGGATTTCCGCAGATAGAAAAAACGCTCTGGAGAAACGCGCGCGAAGAAGCACTCGACAATCAGACAGATACCGCATTCGAGGCTTATGCATCAGACATTGACGGGGAGTGCGTTTCTATTGCGGAAGCAAACTGTGCGCGTGCGGGAGTTGACAAGTATATCAAATGCTTCCGCGCAGACGTGCATTCAATGAAGCCGATAGGCAGACGCGGCACGATAGTCACAAATCCCCCGTACGGAGAGAGATTGCAGACGAAAGAAGAAGCGCAAAAACTCTACCGTGACCTCGGCAAAATTTTCACGCGTATGGCACCGTGGCAAGCGTACGTCATAACCTCGGACAATCAGTTTGAAAACCTCTACGGCAAAAAAGCCGACAAGGTGAGAAAACTCTATAACGGTATGATTCCCTGCTATCTCTATCAATATTTCAAAAATAAATAATTTTTCAAGGTGGGCGGTTTGCCCACCTTTTTTGTGGCATTTTTTGTTTTGCATATTTACTTCTTTCGGGTGGAAAACTTTTATTATAAAATGGGGGTGTATATGCAAAAACTAACGAAAAATTACGATTACAACGTAAATATGCTCACACGCGAACTTCGGGTGGGCGAAAGTTTTGACCTTATTTCAAGGCATCTTAAAATCGGTTCTGACGATGCAAACTTTTTCTATATAGACGGATTTGTAAAAGACGAGACTATGCAGAAGATTTTTCAGTATTTTCTCGGGCTTCGCGGACTTGGCAAAGGCGACGGTGCAGCGAAAGTTTTCGCTTCTGCACACGTACCGTACGTGGAAGTTGACACCGTGACCGACAAAAGCCAAATGATACTTTCGGTCTTGTCGGGGAGCGTGCTTATGCTCGGCTCTACTTTCGGGGAAAGCGCGATTATAATAGACGCGCGTACCTACCCTGCGCGAAGCACGGAAGAACCTGACAATGACCGCGTTATGCAAGGCGCGAAAGACGGATTTGTCGAGACTTTGATTTTCAATACTGCTCTCTTA
>JAZOLR010000084.1:0-3827 GCA_045653255.1 Eubacteriales bacterium
TCGGATTATACAAAACAAGCAGTAGCAAAATGCAACTGCTTGTTATATTTTTTATTATAAAAGGTAGATGGGAAGCGCGTCACCTATATTTGCATAAGTTTTCTGCGTTTCCTTTTTCTCTGCCGCAGGCTTTTTCTCTGCGGGTTTCTTTTCTACCGCAGTTTTTTTCTCTACTGCTTTTTTCTCTGCCGGTTTCTTCTGTGCAGGTTTTTTTGCGGTGGATTTTGTTTCTGCCTTTTTCGTTGCAGGCTTTTTCGTTTCTGTTTTCTTTTCTTCTTTTTTGGGAGTTGCGACCTTTTCAACTACCTCTTCTGCAGGGGCTGCGTTTACTGCGGCGGAAACTCTGTTGAGGCTATTCTTACCTACGGGCATATTTCATAATCTCCTTTGCAAGTTCGTTATATTCAAGTGAAGAACGCGAGGATTTTTTGTACGCGGCAACGGGCTTACTGTTATCCTGCGCCCATTCTACTGCGCTATCTACTCTGATTATACTGTCAAACAAACGCACGCCGTCAAGTTCACGAAGGCTTTCTACTGCTTGTTTGAAATAGTTCTTTCTTTCGTCTGCTTTCGTTATTACTATTCCGAGAAGGTCTAACGAAGGCGACATAGACTTAACCTGAGAGTAAAACTCAAACATATTGGCAAGTCCGAAAAGTCCCCACGGGCTTGCTTCTACGGGTATAACAAGGAAGTCCGACGCGCAGAGGATGTTCATTACCCATCCGCCGAGGGTGGGGGGTGCATCGATAAGGACGTAGTCGTAAGTCTCGTTTTCGATAATATTTGCAAGGCTCTTTCTGAGAATGAATTCTCTCTGCCATTTTGTAAAGAGGTCAAACTCGATAGAACTCATAAGAGTAGACGAGGGCACGATATCGAGATTCTCATAATCTGTATGCGTGACGAAATCGGCAAGGTCTTTCTGCTCTTTCATTGCTATATAGAGGTTTTTTCCGCTCTGCGCATATTCTAACGCGCGATCTTCCGAGAAAAAGGAAAGGGTGAGATTCATCTGCATATCTCCGTCGATAAGCAGAACTTTCTTACCTTGCGATGCCATAATGTATGCTATATTTGAGCAAGTGGTGGATTTTCCGCTTCCGCCCTTATTATTGGCAAATGAGATAACCTTTGTTTTACTCATAGTCTACTCCTATCTGTTCAAGTATTCTATTATATCGGATATTCCCTCGCCCGTGTATGAACTGACGCGGAATATTTTTTTGCACCCCGACAAGCGAAGCCAACGCTCGACACGGTCGGGATTTGCGTGTTCTTTATCGACGCCTGTGATTATTCCCACCACGTCACGATTGACAAGGCAGGTGATGTTCGGACTGAATATTGAATACGGCTCGTCGGCAGAAAGCACAAGTCCGACAACGTCTGCTTCATACGCGTAGAGGGCGAGTGCGCCGCTTAAGTTTCGCAATTCGGTATATTCGCCAGGGGTGTCGATTATCATATCGCCGTACTGAACGTATTGCGTCTTGAAATAGTGAAGTTCTTCACCGAGCAATGCTTGGGTAAGGGTGGTCTTCCCTGCCGCGACACGTCCGATAAGTATAAGTTTTCTCATGTTTTGGTAACTTCGCAGACGGTGTAGCCGAGTTTGTTCTTACAGTATTCCGTTATTGCTTCTACGGAAGTTTCTACCTCGGAGACTGTGCCTGTCATAATTACTGTACCTGTAAGGCGGTCAACGAATTCAACTACCGCGCCTGACGCTTTCATTGCTATATCCGCGCCGATTACGGCGGTTCCTGCGGGGCTAACGGTAACGATACCGATAGCACTTCTTTCGCGTTCTACCTGTGGGTCAAGACCGAGTTTATAATAAAGCGTTTTATCAGGATTTGCAATCACGTGGGCAAGTGTTATCTGTTTACCCGGAACAAGTTCCTGAATTATACGCATTTTATCCTGCATTGATATATCCATCTTTATCCTCCTATCTGACATATAAGTCCGCTTTCCCGAGCGCAATCAAGCAGATAGTTCATTTTTTCATCGGGAATTGTTGGAATATTTTCAAAGTCATATTTTCTGCCGAGGCCGTCATACTTATTCTGTCCGAGTCTGTGATAAGGAAGAAGGTGAAGGTGTGTGACGTTCGGCAAAGAGTTTGCAAAGTTTGCTATTGCTTTTATTTCTTCTCTTGTGTCATTGAATGTCGGGATAACGGGGACGCGGATCGTAAGGTCCTGCGAGTGCTCCGCTATATAACGGGCATTTTCAAGAATCTGTTCATTCGGTCTGCCCGTAAAGTCCCTGTGCTTTTGCGAGTTTATATGCTTTATATCCATAAGAATATGGTCGACGTGAGGTATAACTCTTGCGACAATATCTTTCTGCACGGCGGCAGTCGTTTCTATTGCCGTGGTGATACCGTAATCGTGAGCGGCGCGGCACAAATCAATAGCGAAATCTGCCTGACACATCGCTTCTCCGCCTGAAAGAGTAAGTCCTCCTCCCGAACGGCGATAGAATGCTTCGTCTTTCATAACCTCGGCTATTACCTCGGATACTGTGACGTCACTGCCGACGACGGTTTCTTTGCCGTTTGTTATCATTTTCTGTATATCCCACTCTTGAGATTCGGGATTACAACACCAACGGCAACGTAAAAGGCAACCTTTCAAGAACACTATCGTTCTTATGCCGGGACCGTCGTGAACGGAAAACCGCTGTATATCGAATATTCTGCCTTTTGTTTCATAATAACTCATAGCGGTTCTCCTTTCACTTTATTTTGGTGTTATCAGAAGCCGAGTTCCGTTCTGTTTATAATATCGTCCTGAAGAGATTTCGAAAGTGTGGTAAAGAGAGCACTGTAACCTGCAACGCGGACAACGAGCGTCTTGTACTTTTCGGGCTCTCTCTGTGCTGCCAAGAGGGTTTCTCTTGAAATGACGTTGAACTGCATATGCATACCCTTACGGTCAAAGAATGCTCTTATATACGAAGCGAACTTCGTAAGTCCTGCCATTCCCGCAAGTGCGGAAGGATGGAATTTCTGATTGAACAACGTTCCGTTTGACGCGATAAGGTGGTCGAGTTTCGACACGGAGTTTGCCGCTGCTGTCGGGCCGTTAGTGTCGCGGTTTGCGGCAGGGCCTACGCCGTCGGCGATAGGTGTATATGCAAGTCTTCCGTCGGGGGTTGCGCCTGTCTGCGCACCGAGAGGAACGTTTGCGGATACGGGGTAAAGGCCTGCTTGGAACTGACCGCCGCGGTAGTTTGTATATTTTTCAACGGGTTTCGTGTAAGAATAAGCGACCTCGCGAGCGAGTGCGTCAACTTCTTCGTTATCGTTTCCGTACTTTGCAACCGTACCGATAAGGGAAAGGATTTCTTCGTATCTCTTTTTCTTATCTGCGCTGACGCCGCCGTTTTCGGTGACTTCTTTGTATATATCTCTTATCTGCGCTTCGGTAACGGTAATACCGCTATTCGCAAGTGCGGAGACTATCTGCACGGTTATTTCTTCGGCTTTTGCGCCTTTTATGCCCTGACCGAAGTTTGCATCAAGGGCATCTTTGTATTCCTGCATTGTGACGAGTTTTTTCTCGAATACAAGTTCTTTTATCGCCATGAGAGCGTCGGTCATATTTGCGATACCGAATCCCTGAGGACCTGTGAAGTTATATACTGCGCCACCTTCCTGCATACTCTTTCCGCGAGAGATACAGTCGTCAACCATACACGATTGGAAAGGAAGAGGACAAAGGGTTGCGTGCGCGGAGTCAACTGCGTTATCGGCGTTTGCAAGAAGTTGTACCATATACGCTTGCTGCGCTTTATATGCATCGAAGAATTCC
>JAZOLR010000085.1:0-3699 GCA_045653255.1 Eubacteriales bacterium
CATAACCCATATTATTCATTAACTCATCGATAGAAATAACTTTTCCTATTACCATATTTGTGGCAATTTCAACTCCGATTTCTTTTAATGAGTCAATTTCTTGTTTTACTATACTCTTTGGCAATCTGAATTCCGGAATTCCATATACAAGAACTCCTCCCGCAACGTGCAAAGCTTCAAAAACAGTAACACTATATCCTTTTTTGGCAAGTTCTCCCGCACAAGCAAGACCTGACGGTCCTGAACCTATTACCGCCACCTTATGTCCGTTAGATTCGGGCTTTTTGGCAACTGCATTAGGCTTTGAATTGTGATAATCCGCAACAAATCTCTCAAGTCTGCCTATCGCTACAGGTTCACCTTTCAAACCTCTGACACAATAGTGTTCACATTGCGACTCTTGAGGACAAACT
This sequence comes from Eubacteriales bacterium, assembly GCA_045653255.1. GTDB lineage: Bacteria > Bacillota > Clostridia > Oscillospirales > CAG-272 > UBA1740. The sequence continues at coordinate 414 of JAZOLR010000085.1, forward strand.
CTGCCGCAAACTGCAGGCAAAGAACTTGACTCGGATATTATATCGTATGCTTTGTCAAAATCTCCCGATGCAACTGCGCTTATAAAATCAGGAATTTTAATTTGTACAGGACATCCCGAAACACAAGGTCTATTTTTGCAATTCAAACATCTTTTCGCTTCGTCAATCGCTTGCTCAGGTGTGTAACCTAACGCCACTTCTAAGAAGTTTTTATTTCTTTCATTAGGTTCTTGAGAAGGCATCGGATTTTTCTTCAATGACATATTAGGCATTGTTAGATACCCCCTTGAAAAGATTGCACGTGTCGGCATGCGCTTTGCGTTCAAAGTCTCTATACATATTTGAACGCATGATTGCCTCGTCAAAATCAATTTCATGACCGTCAAATTCGGGACCGTCTACACATGCAAAGACAGTCTTTCCACCAACTGTTAATCTGCATCCACCGCACATTCCAGTGCCGTCTATCATTATAGGATTCATACTTGCAACAGTCTTTAGATTGTATTCTGCCGTGAGTTTACATACGAATTTCATCATTATTAAAGGGCCGATCGTTATGACTTCGTCATATTTTTCGCCACTTTCTATAAGTTTTTTTAAAGCGTCTGTAACGAGTCCTTTAGAACCTGCGCTACCGTCATCCGTCATAACGATGAGTTCATCGCTCACTTTACCGAATTCATCTTCAAGAATAACGAGATCTTTGTTTCTGAAACCGATAATCGAATGTACGACTGTGCCGTTGTTGTGAAATTTTTTTGCCACAGGATACGCAATAGCGCATCCAACGCCACCGCCTACTATTGCAACTTTCCTTTTACCTTCAATTTCGGTCGGTTTTCCAAGAGGACCAACGAAATCAGAAATACTATCCCCTACGTTTTTATGGTTTAGTTTTTCCGTAGTTGCGCCAACAACCTGAAATATTATTTTTACCGTCCCATCTTCCCTATCAAAATCCGCTATAGTAAGGGGTATTCTTTCTCCGTTTTCATCAACGCGGAGTATAATAAACTGCCCAGGTTCCGCCTTTGCCGCCACAAAAGGCGCTTTTATCTCCATTTCTGTAACCGTCGGGTTAAGTATTCTTTTAGAAACTATGCTGTACATTTTTCAAACCTCTTTAAACAAAATATACTACTTAAAACGTAGCAACCTCAACTTTAGGCGGAGACGCCGTTTCATAGTCAACAACTTCCAATATAGGACCTTTAGTTTGATACAACTTGTGAGATTTTATTGTAACTTTTGCAGTAAGTATAATCCAATCCTGACTTTTCAGTTGCGAAGGCTTCTTATCAACGCATATAATTCCTCTATATGCGATGTCGTCTGCACAACAGACCATAACCTTCCTACCCGCAACAAAAGACTTTGAATCAAGTCTGTCGTCTCTAGCGACAAAACCCTTGAACTTCACTATCTTGTTGTCATACTTTTCAAAATCTTCAACAAGGTCACGATACCATATAGCGTAATCTTCATCTTGTATTTCAACAACGTCCGCTTCAATATCAAAAGGAAGCGGATCTTCTATATCGTCATATTCAATAGTGCCGTCAACGTACTCATAAGCAATATTAACGTTTCGGCTAACCGCTCTTGCAATTTTATGGAATTCGAGTTTTTCATAATCCGTTTTAAAACGATTAAAAATAACCATCTCGCAACCTTGAAGTTTATCAACTACAAGGCTTCTCATGTTAGAATTATATGCAAAGAAAGTTGTCGAATCCACTATCAAAATTTCTTGATACACAAGAAAATCTTCCGGCAGAGCCTTGTAAAACTCATCTATTTGCCACATTCCGTTGTATTCAACTATGATTCTTGTCGCTTTATGCTTTCTTTGCAGCGCAGCCAATTTGTCGGGATTTATCTGCTCAATTCTATTTATCACTTCAAGAGAAAGGTTCTTTCCGTCATCTACGCAAGCAAAAGGATTAAATTCCTCTTCTCCTTCTTCGCATAAAATCAAAAGAATTTTTTCACTTCCGTCATTAAAACCTCTATCTTGCAAAGTTTCTTGAATCAAACGTGTTTTTCCTGCTTCAAGAAATCCCGTAAACAAATATATTGGAATATCCATTTTGTCTCCTTATTTTTCAAAAACGCCTTGAATTCTTTCTTTATCTATTTTTGAACCTATAACACAAATTTTACCGATTATATCTGCAGCGCCGTATCTCACGTCAGGTTCTCCGGGAACATAATCAAAATGTATCCATTTTCCGTCTACAGAAGAAACAACACCTTTTGCACGAAGTACCATTCCGTAACTGTCATCTTCCGAAAAAAGTTCAAGGATTGCACTTATTTGTTCTATCGTGTATTTTTTAGTTGTTTCTATTCCCCAACTCGCGAATACGTCATCTGCGTGATGATGGTGATGCCCGTGTTCATGACCGCAACTGCATTCTTCGTGATGATTATGGTGATGATCATGGTCGTGATCGTGTCCGCAGTCACACTCATCATGATGATGTTCGTGATGATGTTCATGGCGGTGTTCGTGATGGTGATGATGTTCGTGGTCGTGTCCACAACCGCATTCTTCATCTTCGTGTTCATGATCGTGACCGAATGAACAATTTTCGTCGTGTTCATCGCTATGATGCTCGTGATGGCAAGAACATTCTTCGTGGTGATGATGGTGATGTTCGTGCTCAAGCGAATGAAGTTCTGCTTTTATACCGCTTTTGCCTTCCATAGCGCAAAGTATTTTTTCGCCCGAAAGTTCTGTCCACTCTGTCGTAATAATTGTAGCGGATGAATTATGTTCGCGCAATGCTTTTACACATGCATCAATTTTTTCATCGCTTGTGCTTTGTGTATGGCTGAGTATTATAGTCGCGGCGTGCTCGATTTGATCATTGAAAAACTCACCGAAGTTTTTCATATACATTTTACACTTATTTACATCAACAACCGTTGTGTAAGAATTCAAAACCGCATTTTCGTTTGCAACCTTACTTACTGCTTTTATGACGTCGCTAAGTTTTCCTACACCTGAAGGCTCTATCAAAATTCTATCGGGTGCAAACTCATCAATAACTTTAGCAAGTGCGGCACTGAAATCGCCCACAAGACTACAACAAATACATCCCGAATTCATCTCGGTTATCTCTATTCCAGCATCCTTCAAAAATGCACCGTCAATTCCTATTTCGCCGAATTCGTTTTCAATCAAAACAACTTTCTCGGCATTATATGCCTCTTTTATAAGTTTTTTTATAAGGGTAGTTTTTCCTGATCCCAAAAAGCCTGAAAAAATATCAATTTT
>JAZOLR010000086.1:0-2074 GCA_045653255.1 Eubacteriales bacterium
ACTATCTGGATGAAGACGGCACCCTCATCGGTTTCGATACCGATCTGGCCATCGCTGTTTTTGAGGGTCTTGGCTATCAGGTTCTGTTCCAGGAGATCGACTGGTCCAGCAAGTACACCGATTTGGACTCCGGCGCTATCGACTGTGTATGGAACGGTTTCACCGCTAACTCTTCCGATAAGATTGACGGCGTTGACGTTAAGCGTTCTGACCTCGTTGACTTCTCCTACGGTTACATGCTCAATCAGCAGTGTGTTGTTGTAAAGAAGGCAAACCTTGACGCATACAAGAGCGAAGCAGACCTCGCAGGCAAGAAGGCATGCGTTGAAGGCGGAAGCGCAGGCGCAAGTTACGCTGCAACTGTTGGTGCTGCAGAAGTTTTGAATGCAACAAACCAGATTTCCGCATTCCCCGAACTCAAGTCCGGCGCTGTTGACTTCGTTGTAGTTGATATCGTTCTTGCTCAGAACATCTGCGGCAAGGGTGACTACGAAGACCTTGCAATCGTAGAAGCCATCGAACTCGACTCTGAAATCTATGCGATAGGCTTCAAGAAGGGAAGCGACCTTACTGCAAAGGTAAACGATGCAATAAAGCAACTTGAAGCAAACGGCAAACTCGCAGAACTCGCTGCGAAGTACGGTTTCGAGAACGTAGTAAAAGTTCAGGAAACTATCGAATAATCATAAAAACAAAGGAAAATAAATATGGGTTTTTGGGACGTCACTCTGAGTTTGCTCAGAGGACTTGAACAGACCTGCCTGATTTTTGCGCTGACACTTGTGTTGGCGCTTCCTTTGGGTTTGGTCATTTCTTTCGGCTCAATGTCGAAATTCAAACCGCTTTCGTACGTGACGAAACTGTTCGTTTGGATAATTCGCGGCGTACCGCTTATGCTTCAGGTAATAGTAGTTTTCTACGTTCCGGGATTTTTGCTCGGTACACCCCTCTTTTCCCGTTTCGGCTCGGTTGTTGCGGCGTTCGTTATTAACTACGCTTGTTACTTTTCCGAGATATACCGCGGCGGTATAGAGAGTATAGCGAAAGGACAGTACGAAGCGGGCGAAGTACTCGGCATGACGAAATCGCAGATATTCTTCAAAGTAGTTTTGATGCAGGTAGTAAAGCGCATTATCGCCCCGATGTCAAACGAAGTTATAACACTTGTCAAGGATACAGCGCTTGCGCGTGTAATTATGATAGTTGAAATAATTCAGGCGGCGCAGAATTACGCGGCATACGGCCTTATGTGGCCCTTGTTCTATACAGCGGTATTCTATCTTATCTTCGTCGGATTGCTCACACTTCTATTCGGCTTCTTTGAACGGAAGTTGTCCTATTATAAGGTATAAGGAGGCTTCGCTATGGCAGTATTAGAAGTAAAAAACATAAGAAAAAAATTCGGAAAAACCGAAGTCCTTCGCGGAATTGATTTCTCTCTTGAAAAAGGTCAGGTTCTTTCCATTATAGGCTCGTCAGGTTCGGGAAAAACAACGCTTTTGCGTTGCCTCAACTTTCTTGAAACTCCCGACGACGGTGAAATATTCGTAGACGATAAGTGCATTTTCGATTCTCGCGATACTTCGAAAAAATCTCCTGCACAAATAAGAGAAAACCGACTCAGTTTCGGAATGGTCTTCCAGTCCTTCAATCTCTTTCCGCAGTACACAGTTTATGAGAACATAACACTCGCCCCTCGCCTCCGCGCAAAAGAGGAAGCAAAGGCGAAAAAACTTCACGCGCAGGAATTGAAAGCCTTGTATGAAGAAATAGACGAAAAAGCAACCGCGCTCTTGAAAACTGTCGGACTTTCCGAAAAGAAAGATTCCTACCCCTGTCAACTTTCAGGCGGTCAGCAGCAGAGAGTCGCTATAGCACGTGCACTTGCACTCAGTCCCGAAATACTCTGTTTTGACGAACCTACGTCGGCGCTCGACCCCGAACTCACAGGTGAAGTTTTACGCGTTATCAAAGGGCTTAAATCCTCTGATAGCACTATGATAGTCGTTACTCACGAAATGGAATTTGCACGCAACGTCTCCGATAAAATCATATTTATGGCAGACGGCGTAAT
>JAZOLR010000087.1:0-5296 GCA_045653255.1 Eubacteriales bacterium
TCCACCGATTACGACGTCGATTTTCCGACACCGTCGGAGGGCGACGGACCGGTTTACGATAACAACGATATTCCCACATCGGGCGACACGTATAATTACGATTATAGCACCAACGAAACCACGCAAAATGTTACGGTTACAATCGAAAATTACGCCGCCGAAGTGGACGTTGACGCTCTCGTTGACGAAATAAACGTTAAACTTGCGGAGGTGATGTAATGCGAAAATTTTATTTACACACTTACGACAAATCACACTCGTTTGACTTGAACGGTACGCGAGCGTTGGCGACCGAGCCGTCGGGACTCGGAAACAGTTTTCAAACATCGTACAAGGAAAGCGACAAGGGAAACCACCTCACAAACATCAAACCAAAATTTGACCCGATTGCCTTAAAAGTTTATTTTAACGCAGACGGTACGGACGGTTATGTAAATTATAAAGGCTTGCTATCTTTTTTGGCGATGTGCGGTATGTCAAAATTCATTTTTGAATACGACGACGGTGTTACCGACAAGTATTGCGACGTTGTATTAAAAAGCATACCAAAAAGCGAGATAAACGCCGAGGGCGTGTTTATGGAAACATTGACACTTGAACGTCAAACGTATTGGTATGAGGTAATCGACGAGGAGTTTGTGTTTTCCGATAGCGCGGCGTCCCCCATTTTTCCTCTTGCGTTTCCGTTTGGTTTTCAAGGCTCTACGTTCAACAACGAGAGGGTTATTAAAAATATGTTTTTTGTACCCGCCCCCGTGTTGGTGCGTATAAGCGGGCAAATAGCAACCTCTTTGTGCATTTATATAAAACACGCCGCGGGCGTCACACTATCCGAAATATCAATATCGGAGGATTTGCCGACGGGGTCGATGATATTCATTGACCCGACAACCAAAAAAATCACGATTACGGACGCGAGCGGCGCAACCGCAAACGGCTACGAAATCACGGACAAAAGCAAACAATCGTTTTTGTACTTACCGCAAGGCGAGTACACACTCGGCGCAAACATCATAAGCGGCGCAAACGGAAAAATCGAAATGTCAATCAAACGATACTTGTTTGATTGAGAGGCAGGCGCGATATGTATATTTCCATATACAACGAAAATCAAGAGCATATTGCAAATCTCGTTGACGCCTCGTACGATAAAACGACCCGCGTGTATGACAACGACACCTTCTCCGCAGAAGGTGTCGCGTCCGAGGATACAAAGGACGGCAAAATTGCCGTTTTGAACACCGACGCGGGCGACTATAAAAACGCGTGCTTTGTGGACGGTATAACACCAACCGACGCAAAACAAAAGGTAAAGGGACTCGACTTCAAGTCGTTATGGAATACGGAAATATTACTCGACTACACACCCGCGAGCAGTTTTGACGGTAGGTTGTCGGCGATTTTTACGAAAATAAAATCGCTCTTGTTTGACTACACTCCCGACGCCACGGTACAGAAAATCCGAGTTGAGGTAAATATACCGACCGATACGACCGACACGACGGCATTGCTTGGGTCCTTACAAGGCACGTATAAAATCGTAAACGCTTACACCTTTTTGAAGGCGTATTTGAAATGTTACGAATACAACATCGAGTCAAGATACGATGTTGCAAAAAAAACAATCGTGTTTGACTTTGTGAAAAACTCGCGCGTCGTACAAATCGGATTGAGCGACTTTATTTATGAATTGACGACCACGTCGTCGGCAACGAATAAAACAGTTGCAACAACCAAATTTGACACCACAAGCGGCGCCGCGCGACCGCCAACCATTTCGACCAGATATTACTACCGCACGACCGATAATAGCATTGTGTGCGGCACTATTGTGGGCAACTATTACGATAATGGTAATGTGCCGATTGCGGACAGAGTTTACCCCGTCGTTACCAAAATATACGAGTCCGAGTATTTGGCAGACGCGCAACACAACGCGATATACGAACTCGCGAACTCGCGCTATGTCGATAACGTCGTTATTGATAACAATAGCACCGTTGACCCGATAGACTTTGAGGAATACCCGCTATACACAAAAATCGAGTTGTATTACGGCGGACGGTTATATAAGACGCTCCCGATAAGCGAGAAAACGACAAAGTGCGATGGAAAAGGCACAAACACAAAAATCAAACTCGGTTTTAAGAAGGTGCTTTTAACCGAGATAATAAAGGCATAGGAGGAAAAGTATGTTAAAACCCGTAACATTCAAAGCGGCGCAGAACTTCAAGGCGAATTTGTATGCTTTGGAGGTGCGCTCGCGTTTTACAGACCAAAACAACGCAAACGGTTATTACAACGGATACGGCAACAATTTGGCGGCAACAGTTGTCGGAACGAGCGGCATTACAATCGGAAGTGGCGCACTCTTGGTGCAAGGTCGTATGATTGAGGTTGTTTCCTCGGAAACCGTATCAATAGCGTATCAAGAAGGCAAAGTTGGATACATCGTTTGTCGGATTGAAACCTCGCCCGCAACTAACGTCGAAAATTGCTCCCTCGTTGCTCGCGTGGGTACGGAATTGTCGGAGATTACGTTGACGCAAGAGGATACGTATGCTTATGCGTCCGAAAACACCAACAAAATTTACGAACTCCCGATTTACTCGTTTGTTATGCAAAACACACAAATTTCAAGCGTCGAAATGCTTATAAAGCCGTTTTCCGAGTTTAAGGAAATGAGCGACAAAATCGACGCAACGAAGGAGGAATTGAGTGATAGCGTTGCCGCAAACAAAACATACACACATCATATCTCGTTCGAGGTTGGATATTATGCATCGGGTAGTTGGGTCGCCCGAATTTATTGCGATATTCCAATGAGAATGAGTACGCCAATATCAAGCGATATATCGTTTTACCAACAGTTTTGGGGACTCTTTGGAAGTCAACGTCGAATGACGCCGTGTTATGGATATTACTACTCGGAAAAGAAAATACCTTGTTTCATTGAGTACGATACGGCAAATACCAACCTCGTCTTAAAAAGTATGAATGTCGAAACGGGTGCGATGTCCGCGCACAATATCGCAGTGAGTGGGTCAACCCTAAATATGAGAGATTTTAGTGATACGGTTTTGTAATCACGAGAAAGGAGCAAAATGAACACTTTAAGTCTTATCGTTTCCGTCCTCTCTGCCCTCGTTGCGATTACAACCCTCGTTTCCTTTTTTGTGAAAATCAAACACAACCGCAAAGAGTCCGACGAAAAAGTCGCGAGGCAAGCGAGCGAGGAGGCGACCGAGGAAACAAGAGCGTCGATGTCGCTTGATTACATCAAACTTCAAAACGAAACCATTATCGCGGGCAACCGCAATATTGCGGACAAACTCGACGACCAAAACGCGAGATTAACTCGCCTTGAAACGACGGTTGCAAATTCGCACCTTGCGGAGTTGCCGTCGAGAGTTGCGGCGTGCGAGGAGTCCGTTAAGTCGGCGCATAAACGTATCGACAGATTGCACCGACACGACGAAGGAGGTATCTAAAAATGATTTTAGAGTTTATCGGAAATGCACTGAGAACGTCATATATACGTATCGGCGTCAACGGCAACAACCTCGTTGACGACCTCGTATTTATTCTCGGGCGCAAGCAAGGTAAAAACGACTTGTACGAGTTTACCCCAAAAATCAAAATCACCACGCCCGAGAGGGATTTTGCCGAATACTCGGGCGACGACCTCACGGTCGAAAAAATCGAGGAGAGGGACACAATCAAGATTACATACGTCCTCCCCGAGATTGTAACAGAGCGCGGCAACGTCGATATGCTTATCGTGTTTGAAAAGACTATCGACGGCGGAGCGGTTAAGACGTGGCAGACGCTCCCGTTTAACGTTACTTTGCCCGACGGTATCGACGAGTCGGACTCGATTATTAAAGCGTATCCGAATATCGTGCGCGAACTGAAGGCGGATACCAAAAAGGCGGTTGACGACTCCGCCTCCGCGGTATCCACCGCCAACACGGCAAAGAGTATGGCGGACGCCGCAAAAACCGCGTCCGATAATGCAGTTGCAACCGCCAACAAGGCGAAATCTACCGCCGATAGTGTTGCCGCCGCAGAGGCAAACCGCGTATCCGCAGAGAACGCAAGAGCCTCCGCTGAGGCGGCGCGCGTTACCGCCGAAAATCTCCGCTCTGCCGCAGAGGGAACGAGAAAAACCAACGAGGACGCACGCAAGGCGAGCGAAACCGCCCGCGCAAGCGCAGAGGCGGCAAGAGTATCCGCCGAGTCCGCACGTGTCGAGGCGGAAAATAAGCGCGTGGAGGCAGAGAACGCCCGCGCCGCTACACTTGCCGCTAAACTCGACAAAAGGAGCAACGACGGCAAGAAAACCGAGGCGTACGTTTATAACGGCGCGACGCAGAGCGCAAAGGAGGTAACAAACACCCCGACCGCCTCCGCAATCCCGACGTATAACGCAAATAACAACCTCAAAACCGACAAGCCTATCGACCCCGACGATTGTGTCCGCAAGGTCGATATTGCAAACCTTATTGAGGGTACGGACAAATACTTCGCGGCACTCCTCAACGATACCAACACAACCGAAACGTTTAAGGCGTGGTACAACGCCGCAAACGACGGCGAAGTTACCCGTTATGCGTTACTCGAAAGGTTTTTCCGTATGCTCGCGCTTAACAACGACCAAACGCACACGGTACGCTTTTACTCCTCCGCGGTATCCTCGGATAGCAAGGGTCCGCCCCTTGACTGGCTCGCCGACAAGAAGGCGCAAGTCCTCGCAACCGACGCGGGTGTTGCCGAAAACGCTAACTCTTGGCTTGACGCCGACGGTGTCACCCGAAAGGACGGCGAGGATTGGGCGACCGAAAACCGTATCACGTGGTACGTGCGCGCAAATGCGCTCTCGCTTGACGACGGCACAATGGACGTCCTTGCAATCGAGGGCGTGGACGACACCTTCGATATTACGGGAAATCTCGCGCCCGTTTACTCCTTCCAACTCTCCCCGTGGTACAAGGAAACGGACGACGGCGAGTATCTTATCAAGTCTTGGCGTGCGAACTATGCCGAGGGATATGCACCGTTTAACAACAACGTTGATTTTGACGGCAACCCTCGCGCCCTCACGTGGCACGCGTCCTTCGGCGGCGTAATGACCGACGACGGCACAAAGTTGACAAGTGGCGCACATCGTCGCCCGAAAAATTACACCTCCTCCCCCGCGGCGTTGACGCTTGCTCGCAAGTGGAACGCAAACGAGGCGGTCGGAGCGGACGCAAATGCAAAGTGGGCGTTGTCCGAGTGGCAACACCGACACTTC
>JAZOLR010000088.1:0-1251 GCA_045653255.1 Eubacteriales bacterium
TGTTCCTCAACAACGGGAACGCCTGCGCGAGGCTGAACGAGTGTGCGGCGGTCGCGCTTTGCATCAAGGAGTTTCTTTGAGAATTTTCTGCATTCGGGCATTGCCTTGTGGTATGCTACGGCATCTTCAAGGTCAACGTCCTTTCCTGTATGCCATTGTGTGAGAACTTCCTTTCTCTCTGCGTAAAAAACGTCGTCTGTGAGTCGCTTATTCTGCAAATCCATGATATTCAAGCTCCTTTTTCATTATTCGAAGTGCCGTTTGCGGATAATGGCTTGACAGCAATCCCATCGCGGCTAATATGTATCTTCTGTCCACCCAAACGTCCGCTTTCTTCGGGCGAAGGGATGAGGGGGTTTTCGGGGAGTAGAGAGCAAAAGAGGCAATATCCTCTACGTGCTCTGCGTGGATGAGGCTTCCGCCCGTCACCACTATCTGTTTTACTTTCGTGAGGTTTTTCCCTTCCTGAATGAAGGTCTGCCCCATCATTGTGTAAGTTTCGCTTATCTTTCCTGCGTGGCGCGTGACCGCTTCTTCTATTGCGGAAGACGCGAGCGCAAAATCAAGAGATGCAAGTTCTTCGTTTCCGTTCGGTACTGTGTCGGTATGCTCTCGAAGATATTTTGTAAGTTCTTCCACTCTTTCGGGGGAAAGTCCTGAAAGTTCGCATATCTTCTTCACGCCCGCCGCCTCGACTATACCGTTTATACTGTATCTCATACCGATATCGCCTTCTACCGTACGCTTCGCGTAAGGCTCGGGAAGACCTTTATAGACGGTGTTCATGTGTTCGGGCATTCCTTCCGCTATCGAGTATATATCGGTGGTCGCACCGCCGACGTCGACGGCAACGAGTTCGCCTATACCCGCTTCACCCTCGCAACCGTCGGAAAGTAACTGCATTGCAAGCATTACAGCGGACGGTGTGGGCATCATTATATCGGAAAGAAGTTCGCCTATTTTGGAAAGCCCTTTCGCTTTTATTATGCGTGAAAGGAATATCTCTCGGATTGTCTTCTGTGTAGGCTCAATCTGCAACACTCCGAATTTCGGCATTACGTTCGGGCATATATAGCACTCAAACTCCGACAGTATGCGTTTGCATTCGTTCGATGCGCTTCTGTTTCCTGCGATTACGACGGGGAATTTCGGTTCAAGTGTCGAAAGCATTCTCGCGTTGTGTAAAATACACTCGGTGTTTCCGCCGTCTGTGCCGCCTACCAGCAAGAAGATATCCGGCTTGGCTGCGCG
>JAZOLR010000089.1:0-4599 GCA_045653255.1 Eubacteriales bacterium
CCCCCTCGACAAGAAAAGAGAAGAACTTCCCCCCGACGTTCAACTCACCGCGCAGATAAACGTAAAATACGACGGCTATATAAGACGCGAACTTGCAGAAGTGGCAAAGCAACAGAAGTTGGAAACGAAACTTCTCCCCGAGGACATCGACTACGCAAACGTGCGCGGTCTTCGTATCGAAGCGGCGCAGAAACTCGCGAAAATCCGACCTCTCAACATAGGTCAGGCGTCGCGAATAAGCGGCGTAAGCCCTGCAGATATAAGTGTGCTTATAATTTATTTGCAGTCGCGGAGTTGATGCGTTAGGTGACGGAAAATTCTGCACAAAATCCGCCGAATTCCCAATTGACACAAATTTTTCAAAAATATAGTAACACGATTTTGCATACCCGAATATACTTATTATTAAAGAGGCGCTTTGCAATGCCTCAAAACATATTCGGAGGTGCGGTATGAAAACCCGTGGTTTATGCAAAGTGCTTGGTATATCCGTTCTTTCATTCGGGCTCGGAATTCTTTGTTCGTTTTTCTTGCCCGAAGCGGCTCTTATCGTCATTGAGACGGTACTTATAATAGCCGTTGGAGGATTGTATTTTTTAGAAAAATAACGAAAGAGGTCTATTATGCGGATAGTTGTAGTTCGCTCGCCTAAATTCTTCAAACCTTTTTTACGCAGAATATTTGGATTTAGAAAAAAATCCGACTAAAAAGAAAAAGCAGGAACAGAGTTTCGGACCGTTCCTGCTTTTTTACGTATATCGTGTTTTATTCATATATTACGAAGTTTGGACAAAATAGTTGTAATAAAAAAGAATTTATGCTATACTGACCGTAGAAAGAGAAGGGAGTTTCGCATTTATGTTGGTATATACGTTGAAAGACAAAAGAATAAACGATTCGTGGTATTGCAAGGAAGGTGATACGTATCATGCATTCTTTCTTGAGTACGGATATGACGAGCCGGAAAAATTTCAATGGTCGCGCCAAACTTGCGGACACATGACTTCGCGTGACCTTGTTAACTGGGAATATAAGGGTACTATACTCCGTCCCACCGAAAATACGTGGTACGACCGAGGAATAGCCACGGGAAGCATTGCGAAATATAACGGCAAATGGTATCTCATTTTTACGGGTGGAGATTTGTACTCAAACTCGAATATCGGCTTTGGACTTATGGTGAGCGAAAATCTTGTAAATTGGGAAATGATAAGTAAAGAGCCGTTTATACGTGCTTCTCTTCCGCTTGCATCTCCTGTAATGAGAGACGGGACTCCCACGCTTTCCGAGGAAACGTTATATAACGTTCAATACCTTGATAAATACCTTAACGTCCACCCTATCGCAGACCCGTATATCTATCCCGAAGCCATAAACGGTAAGTATTACATATTCATAAACTCTCATATCGCCGACGCACCGAAAAATCAACGCGGTGCTATCGCCATATTCGAGACCGAGAATTTTTGCGACTTCAAGCCGTATAAGATAGCGGCGATAGACTCCTGTGACAGAATGGAAACCTGTCAGGTGTGGGAGCATGACGGAAAGTGGTATATGTATTCGGGATGCGTATATTCGATACTTGACGAAAACGGCAAAATAACGGGACAGAAAAATGAAAACTGGCTGTTTGTTTCCGATAACTTTGACGGTCCTTATTCTCGCAGACAACTTTTGCATTTCCCTGTACACGAGCAATACCCCGGCATACTTTATATTGCTAAGGTTATAAAGGACTTGAACGGGGATGACGTGATGATGATAAACAACATTCCCTATGGGGCAATAGGTCCGTATAAAATTTCGTACAATCAAGACAATACCATAACCCTCGTAGTGTAAACTTTAGTTTGCAATTATTCCTTTCGCAAATATTTTTCCTGCATTGATATTTTATACTGCGTAGGCGTTATTCCGACTTCCTTTTTGAATGCGTAGTTGAAATATTGCTGTGAGGAAAATCCGCATCTTTCGCCTACCTCGCAGAGCGATACCTCTCCCGTGAGAATGAATTCCTTTGCGCGTTTTATTCTGACTTCGTTAAGATACTGATACGGAGTTTTCTTCGTTGCGGATTTGAAGAGTTTGTGAAAGTAAACGGGACTGAAGTTAACGTGCGCGGCGATATCGGAGAGATTGCATTCGGAAGAATAGTTTTCTTCTATATAGACCTTTGCTTTCGTTACCGCGAGACTGTTTTGTCTTGCCGTATCTCCGTGAAGTCGGGAAATTATTCTGCACTCGTCGTATATTTCGGATATAAGAGACAAAAATTCTGCGGCGAGCCTCGCCTCTCGCGTTCTTTTTTCTTCACTTTGATATGAGATGAGTCGGCGCACGCTCTTTACGTATTCTTCGACTCTTGCAGAAGAAAAAACTGTCGGAATGCTTGAAATGATGGATAATAAGTATTCGTCGTCGGTGGAAAATCTTATATAATGCGACTTCATCGGCAGACGGCTATGGCGCAGGTCATTCGGCTTGGCTAAAAGCACGGTGTTTTTCTTTATCTCGTATTCTTCGTCGTTTATATAGGCGATACCGCAATCTTCAAGATAAAATTCAAACTCGTAATAATACACGTTTCGCGTTTTGGTTGTCTTTATACATGAGCGGTACGCGACGTCGCTATCGAAAATTCCCGCCGCATATATTTGCGGAATACTCATAGTTCTTCCCCTTAAAGTAAGATTTCTAAAAAAATTAATAATATATATGCTTTCTGTTTTGCCTATAATGTGCTATTATATGGGATAGGAACGCATAATATTTTAAATTTATGACTGCATTATAACATAATATTTCAAAAAAGTAAACAGGAGAGCGAAAATGAAAATAACTTGGCTCGGTCAAGCAGGACTTTTGTTTGAGGATAAGAATATAAAGGTTATGGTTGACCCGTATCTTTCGGACAGCGTAGTGAGAGTAAATCCGAAAAACTATCGCCGTGTGCCTATTGACGAGAGTTTCTTCGACGTGAAACCCGACTTTATGTTGATTACTCACGACCATCTTGACCACCTTGACCCAGACTCGCTTCCGCGATTTCTTCTAAAAGGCGGTATAAAACTTTTGTGTCCCGAAAACGCGTGGAAGATAGCGAAAACCTATGGCGGCGACAACAACTATATTATGATGAGTGAGCATTGCCGTTGGAGCGAGGGAAAATATTCTTTCGTAGCGGTGAAGGCGGCGCATTCAGACCCGAGCGCCCTTGGATTTATCTTTTTTGACGGTGCGAGAAGTTACTATATATCGGGCGATACCTTGTATAGCGACAAGGTTGCAGAGAGCGTACTTGCGGTATGTCCCGACGGTGTAGACGTCGCTTTCGTGCCGATAAACGGAGTGGGCAACAATATGAACGCGCAGGACGCAGAAAAATTCTGCCGCGCCGTGAAAGCGAAAATAAGCGTGCCGCTTCACTTCGGTATGTTTGACACGTTAGACCCGCATATCTTCACACTTGATAACGCCGTATACCCCACACTTTATAGTGAAATAAAACTGTAAGAGAGGAAAGAAAATGAAAGTAACTGACGTAAAGACGTTTGCGGTTGATTGTTTCCGCACAAATTTCGTATTTGTAAAAGTTTATACCGACGAGGGAATAGACGGCGTAGGAGAAGCAACGCTTGAATATAAAGAAAAGGCTCTTATAGGCGCTGTAGAGCATATAAAAGAATATCTTGTCGGGAAAAACCCCCTTGATATAGAAAAGCATTTTCACGATATATACAGAGATGCATATTGGAGAGGCGGCGCGGTGCTTATGAGCGCGCTTTCCGCAGTTGAAATGGCGCTTTGGGATATACTCGGTAAAAAACTCGGTGTACCCGTATACCAACTCCTCGGCGGAAAGGTAAACGACAAAGTAAGAATTTACGTAAACGGTTGGTTTGCAGGTGCAAAAACGCCGAAAGAATTCGGTGAAAAGGCGAAAGAAGCGGTAAAACGCGGCGTAACTGCTATGAAGTGGGACCCGTTTGGAAAGTCATATCTTGATATATCGAACAAAGACCTTACAACCGCTCTTGAGTGCGTAGACGAGGTAAGACGCGCAGTAGGCCCCGAAGTTGACTTGCTTATTGAAGGTCACGGTCGTTTCAATATTGCGACGGCAGTAAAGATAGCGCGCGAACTTGAACAGTTCAAGCCTATGTTCTTTGAAGAGCCTACTCCCCCCGATAGCCTTGAAGCGCTCAAAGAGGTGAAAGACAAATCCCCCGTTGCCATTTCCGCAGGCGAGCGCCTCTATACGCGTTGGGATTACCGCAGAATATTCGACTTGGGCGCTGCCGACTATATTCAACCCGATATAAGTCACGCAGGCGGTATTATGGAACTTAAAAAGATAGCGGCGGAAGCGGAATGCAGATATATCGCATTTGCGCCCCACAATCCGTCAGGCCCCGTTGCGAATGCGGCAACGCTTCAACTTGCGGCAACCTGCCCGAATTTCTGCATACTTGAAATAATGTATAGCGACGTTGCGTATCGCTCGGATTTGACGAACGAATCTCTCGAATATGAAAACGGCTATATAAAAATACCCGACCGCGCAGGTCTCGGAATTGAGATAAACGAAGAAGAATG
>JAZOLR010000090.1:0-5180 GCA_045653255.1 Eubacteriales bacterium
TCATATTCTCTGCAAGAGAGGATTTCGGGTATTTGTCTCTCAAATTGATGCGGCTTGTAGTCCAATCGAAAACATATCTCAAGGCAGAATAGGATTCATCGTTTTTGCCTTCTATTACTTTAAACATATTCTGGAAGCCTAATATGTTGCTTTCGGGTTTCAAGAACTTTTTAAGTTCGGTATCAAGCAACCAAGAATGACAGTGAAAATGCTTGAATTTGAACTCGGGATAATGCTTTCCGAAGAACTCAACAGCAGCAGCAAACGAGCGTTTGCAATCTTCCTTATCGAAAGAAGAATTGTGAGGAATGTGCACGTCGAGAATATTATCGCCTTTTTTGAGTCCTATTTCTTCACAATCAACGGGAGACTGTCTCATCATAAACTCAAGAGTTCCTATGCGGAAAAGTTTCATTTTGAGATGGAATGAAAGCCATCCAAGTTGACCGAGGTACATTTCCCCTTTGACACCCGACCATACGTCAGTCCAAATCGGAATGTCGCGCAAAGTATTGAGAAGCACTTCTTCCTCTATTCCCTTTTCTTTATACTTTCTTTCAAGTTCTTCACACATAAAGAGGACCGAGAGGAGATTGCGTTTTCCGTCTTTTTCTGACAAATCGTAATTTTCTATGGTTATGGCATCGGAGATTTTTATTTCGTTCAACGCCTTGTTGAATTCTTCGTTATATTCGGGCATAAATCCGAGTTTATCGTACCACTTACGGCAGATATCTTTTACGTTTTTGCTATACGGACTAAAGCCCCAGCATTTATGGACAAAGTTTTCCGTATATTCCTTTTTGCCGAGGAAGCGCATCAGATTGTCGTGATACATTTTGTTTCTCATTTCAAGGCTAACGCCAAGCCTGTCGAGAATTTTTCTGTCACGCTCAAGTATTCCCTTTGCGCCTTCCGCTGTGCAAGTGTCCGCTACCACATCCGTACCGAACATTACGTAGTCGCCTGTATTCTGAATGGACATATAAAGTTTCGTCAAGAGGTCTTCTCTATATGCAGGTGGTGTACCGGGGGTAATATCGAGGAACATTTCGCCGCAATCGTCGGGATTGGGAAGCACGGAGCGCAAAAAACTCACCTTTCCGAAAAGTGCAATGCACTCGTCAGTCCAAGGCCAAGAGCAATGTCCTACAGAAAATCTCAAGCCTTTTACATTGATAAGCGCTTCAAAGTTTGCAGGTCTATTATAATCTGTGGACACTTCTACAACCTTTGAATAAAGTATTCCCGAATGGAAAACCATAGGCTTACCTGTTTTTGCAATTGCTTCGGCAAGCGCTATATTTTTTTCATCGTAAGGATAAAAACTGTTGCATATAACCTTGAATGCGGCTATTCCCTTTTCTGCCGCGATTTCTACGTTTTTCAAAATATCCTTTTCGTAAGGATGCACCCAAAGTACAGGGAAAAGTCTGTCTTCGTATCCTTTTGTCCAAGCGAATATCTGCTCTAATCTCTCTTCAAATTCAAGGCCTGTGTCAGGGTTATATTCTTTTGGCGGTGCTGAGAAAAGGAGAGCACCGTATATACCCGCCTTATCCATTTCGGAAAGGTATCTTTCCGTATCGGGTGTAGTCGAATAGGTATGAACGTGCATATCAAAAATATTCATATTATCCTCCGAAAACAACTTGAGTTTATGGATTTATTTTAACACATACAAATATAAAAAGCAACATAAATACGAAGCCACTTATGGCAAAAACGTAACGAATTATAGAAAAAATTTCACAAGCCCTAAAACCAAAAGATGCAAAGGATAAAAGGCGTAATAAGTATACTGTATGAATTTACTGTGATAGCCCTGCTTTCCGCGATACAAGAATATAGGTATCAACGCAAGTAAAGCGAATGCCTGCCGCATAAGGTAGAAAGTTTTATCCCCTATTGTTATTTCATAGGAAAATCCGCCGAGCATTTCTGCATTTATGTACCAGATACAAACTATCTGCAAAATATAACTCCCCCATTTTTTCTGCCTGAAAAAGTAAAAGACAAGCACGGTAAGAATTCCCGCGTGGTAAAAATCAACCATTGTCAAAATACCCAAGATATAACCGAGCAGAACAGTATAAACAGGTGTAATTATCTTTACCCACAGTCTCTCTTGCTTTCTTGCTTTTTCGTTCAGAAAAATCAAAAGAATTGATATAAGAAAAGTCCAAAGCACGTTTTGATGTATGGGATAGAAAATGCGGCTTCCCATTGCGATATTAAAAGGTATTTCCGAGATTACAGCAAACAAAAGAAGTCTAGACACGTATTTTTTCAAGTTTTTTGTGTGGAAATATCCTTCCACTATCATAAACGCAAAAATAGGGAAAGAAATTCTTCCTACACAAGTCAACCAATCATTCCCTGCTACAACTGTGCCCCAAAGGTGATCACACAACATAAACGCCATCGCCATAATATGTAAAGCCAAAGACGTCGTCTGCAATTTATGCTCTTTTTCCATTTTTTCTCCTATTTGAATTTTATTTTACTGATGAGGGGTAAGAAATCCGTCAATTACAAAAAAGAGCCCAACGCAAAGTCCGAGGAAAAATATAACCGCGCCAACTCCTGCGCCTGCTACCCACATAGGCACACCGCAAGCGGCGATAATCAAAAATGCAATGCCGAGCAACATTGTTTTTATGGATTTCATTTTCGTCTCCTTTGATTTTCATATCTAACGATAAAATATACTATTGCTGTTATTGTGACCGTTATTGCCGTCAGTATTGCGGCGATGATAATGCGCGTATACCAAGGGGCAGAATACGTATAGTAAATTTCTTTATGTCGGGCATAGTCTATATACACCGCAAGCGCTCTGCCGCAAAACGCGCCTAACTGAACAAAAATAAAGGCAGAAAGAAATTTTTGTATTTTTTCCATAATTCACTCTTCAATTGTTTTGTTTATCATCGTTTCTTTTTTCTATTTTCGAAATTATTGCACCTGTGCAAATTACCATTTCAAACGCCAAGAAAAAAGAAACACCTATAACAACGCCCTCAGTTTGAGACAATCCGTTGAAAATTGCAAAGAATACCGAAAGAAAAACCCATTCCAAAACAACAGTTCCCAAACCGATAAAAATGTATTTCCATATATTTTTCATAATCTAATCTCCTTGTGTAAATATGACATTAAGAATTGTAATTATGCTTACAGAACGGACACTTTGGATAATCAAAATCGTGCGATCGCCCACATTTCGGACATTTAATTTGCGGCAGTTCCTCTTCTCCCGCCCCAACCATAAAAAATTCAAGTTTTCTGCAGGCGGAACAAGCGTAAATCTCCACTTCCATCGCGCCTGACAACAAATTGGGAAGGTCGCCCAGAATCCAACCTGTTTCACCTAATTGTAATTTTTCTGTTTTTTTGTGTATCATTTCTTTTCCGCAACGCAAACAAAGCAATTTGTTTTCCATAATTATACCCCTCTTTATTTTCCAATTAAAGTTTTTTCAACTACTATTCTGTTTTCAAATTTTATAAATACGTTTTCTTTATAGACTTCCGACAAAAACGGTACAGGTGATAGTTTTCATCACCTTGCCTATACCGAGCGTCGAAGTTTTCCCCCACACTCAACACTAATGCGTAATCTATGGGAATCCACACTGTCAATTTCAACGTCACATATATAACAGTATATATCCCCACAGGAATGTATGCTTGTTTAAATATTAAGTCCTAACAAAATGCTATTATTCTCTACTCAAAGAGCCTTGTTCACAACATTTTATTTTGATTTTTTTACAGCAATTTGCAACAAAACAAGTTCGGCAAACAAAGAAAGTGTAATAAGCGCACCTACGAAAGAAAAACATTCAATTCCGAAAAGCAAAGCACCAAGCGATATTACGGTGGCTACGCATAAAATGTTTTTAGTGACGTTTGCTATACGGACGTTACCGATTATGCAGAAAATGAGTATCAACACAAACGAAAAGCAAGTAATAAGAGCGGTAATAAACGGTGTAAAATTTGCATAACCAAATGGAATCAAATCAAAATAGGAAAAGGTTCTTCTAAACGGCTCTCCCTCGGGATTCGCAAAATTGCACACCGCACCGTAAGGCATAATTTCTAAAACCAACGTAATTATCGGGAGTATTAAGTATAATATTCTCTTTTTCATAATCACACCTCTTTTTATTCTGCGTTGTGTTTTTCTATTTCTCTGAGAATTTCCATAGGTGATTTTGCTTGGGGAAAATTCTGATTTGCTTTTTGGGGATAGTTTTCAATTTCTTTAAAATACCACGTTGCTTGGAGTGGGTGCATACCTAGAGATTTTGCAGTTTCAAGTTCAAAACTGCCGCCGTCGCCTACGTAGATGCACTCATTTGCATCAACGGATAAAAGTTCCGTGCACTTTTTGAAAATCTCGGTATCAGGTTTCTGCAATCCCAGTTCACAAGACATACAAAGCGCATCGAAATAAAAAAACAACGAACTTTCGCGAATTACGTCACGCTCTTCAAAATAGCAATTTGTAATCAAGCCAATTTTGAAATTATGCTCCTTTAATGTTTTAAGTGTAGGTATTATTTCTTCGTGAATGTGATTGAAACATTCAACTTTTGACTGTTTTCGCCTTTCTATAATCAAGTTGAAAAGTTCGCTCGAATAGCGACCGTTAACAAGCAAAATTTCTTCTATAACTTCCTCAAGAGATTTTTTGCCAAGTGTTCTGTCTTCGTCTGTCGGGTTCCAAATTTCTCTGAATTTTGCTTCCGGAATTCCCATATCCACGCAGATTTGTTTTCCCATATATAAAGGAGTTTCGTAATGCGTTACCAAAGTCTCAAACATATCGAATATTACTGCCTTTATCACGTAAAATCACCTCGTTTTATGGGAGTGTTGATTATTTATTCTGTTGTTCTTCGCACCAATCTTTTGTTTTACAATGAGGACATACCAACATATATTCATTACCGGAATGCTCAGTAATAACTACCCTTGACCATTTGATATTGAACTCTTCAGAACAATGTTTGCATTTGAAAGTATGCGATGCAATGCGTTTCGATAATATCACAACGATTGCTATAGCAATGATAGGAATAAGGACGGAAATTACGTATTCCATATTTTCTCTCCTTTGCCAAGTTCAAGTTTACCGAGTAGATAACAACCCAAGATAATTATACCAT
>JAZOLR010000091.1:0-13414 GCA_045653255.1 Eubacteriales bacterium
CGTGACGGCTCAAACCTCTATGCAACTTGGATAAAGAGAGTTAAGAACTGGTCTGCATGGGTAGAGGCAGGAAGAAGCGACACCGAATCCTACAGTTTCGACACCTCACTCTACAAGGATATCACAGAACAGCAGAAGAACCCGGATGCCAGTTGGTTAGAACAATTGTTTGGAAAAGACTATATTACCGTTGTTGTGAAAACTGCACTTCAGTGCGCTATCGAGGATGCAAAACTCCTTGATACCGCGGCATCCACCGTATATAAAGACGGAAGCGGTAATACAAACCTCGACTACGGTTGGAAACTCAAACTCGCAGACGAAACTCCTCTCACTTGGGTAAACGACGGCAATATCTGGTACTATGGAAACGTCTTTGAAGGATGGGAATACGGATATTACAATATAGCGGAAATCAACGCGACAGAAGGCTATATAAAGAGCGCGTCAGGTTCTTCTTACGGTATGAAGTATTCTACAAACTCCCCGACAGGACGCAATACGTTCTACCTCTTCAACGTGCTTGAAGCACTTGATTCCGAGGGAGAATGGTACATAAACTACGAGACAGGCGATCTCTATATCTATCCCACAAGCAACTTTGCAAACGCTGAAATTGCTTACGCTTCTACAAATACGATAAACGCGTTTAACGTAACCAATACCGAATTCGTTATGTTTAACGGAATAGGAACTTCTATGGTAAGCGGTAGCGGTTACTACGTATCCAACAGTAATCAGATAGTAATTCAGGGCGCGACAGTAAGCGACACAAAGAACGGTATATACTTGACAGGCTCAAGAAACTGTGCGGTTATCTACAATGACGTCTCGGCTACAAAGGGAGCAATGATAACCTCAATAAATTCAAGTGCTTCGTATCAGTTGTCACCTGACAGAAACCTTATCCAGAATAACTACTTGCACGATCCGCTCTATATGCAGCAGAGCGGTATTACGATAGGCGGATGCCGTTCGGTAGTTTCTCACAATGATCTCGTTGACGTTAGAATCAGCTTCTCAAATGCAGTTGAATGTATCGTTGAATACAACGAGATTCGCGGCGGTTCAAAGTACGAGTCTGACGCAGGTATGATCTACCTCAACGGCTTCTACACCTTCGGCAACCACATTCGTTACAACTACCTGCACGATTGGGGCACCCCCGGAAATGGTATCTATTTCGATGACCTCTCTTCCTTCAACTATGCATACTACAATATCATAGACACAAGCGAAAAGACACATTCGAAAGCATCTGGTTTCGGTTACACCTCGACAGGTCACTATAACGTATTCTACGGCAATATAGCAGTTGGTAGAAACACAGAAGAAGTAGTGGCTTTGGGCGGAACAGAGGGCGACCGTTTCAACGTTAGTGCGTTGTATTATCCCGGCGGCAGCCTTGCATACAGATATGCAGGACTTTCCCAGAGTTACGTTACTATCTTTGGCGGAACGAGATACAATACGGAAAAACTTCTTGCCAGATTCCCCGAAATCATCGGACAGGGCGGTTACCTTGAAAAAATGACTGCCTACGTAAATAATGGCGAAAATGAAGATTACGTTCGTTCCCCTGCAGGAAACATCTTCGCAAACAATATGATAGTTGGTACCGACGTAGCAGTGAAAGAACCTACGAATATAGGCGAATCGAAGAACTATATCGCGAACAACTACCACGTCACCACTCGCGACGGCGTATTTGTGGATTACCTCAACGGTGACTTCACAGTAACCGACGCATACAAGAGCGCAGTAGAATCTGCAATCGACGGATTCGTTCAACTCGACGCTCAAAAGTGCGGACGAACAGAATAATTAAAAACAAAAAAACAGAGGAAGATTTTCTTCCTCTGTTTTTTAATAAAGAAAAAGAACGGTTTTCCGTTCTTTTTTCTTTATTGAAATCACTTATGGTATCTTCTTCCCGAAATAATGGAAAAAGAGCGGTATATTGATTCGAGCAAAATTACCCTCATCAACTGATGCGGAAACGTCAGTTTCGAAACCGACAAACGAAGGTCGCATTTTGCCTTTACTCTTTCGTGAAGACCGTGAGAACTTCCAATAACGAGACAAATCTTGCCTTTCGTATCCGATGCGTTTTTTATCACCTCGGCGAGAGCAAGAGAATCTTTCTGCACACCCTCAACGCATAGAGCAATCTTGTACGCATCTTGCGGCATCTTCGAGAGAATCTTATCCGCTTCTTCTGAAAGCGCGTTTTCTATTTGCGTTTTGTTGTCCTCGTCCGCTATCTTGCTTTCCTTTATATTTATGTTGTTAAGCGAACAAAATGCGCCGAGTCTCTTTTCGTACTCGTCTACACTCTCGCGAAAACAAGAGGAAAGCGTACCTATCGTTATAATGCTTAACTGTACCATTACTTTATTTTTCTGCTTTCTATGTAGTAGCGTTTGTCTTTCGCTTCACCCATTGAAAAAGTCTTTCTCGGAAGTGCGCCATCGCGAGAAACCGCAGGGAATAGGTCGGATTTTTCCATTCCCTCAAAAATGAATCCTATTGCGTTTTCACGAGAAGAAAGAGCCTTCAAAGAGTCTACACCGTGGATATAGTCTATTTCGCATTCCTTGTGCGCTTTCACGTATTCGTCAAGGAACTTTTGAAGTGTGCCGACAGTAAGAGAGTGACATCCGTTTTCAAATTCAACAGTTGCTTCCTTGCCGCCAAAGAAACACTCTACTTTCTGTTTAGGATATATTGCGTTTGCTTTGTCGAGAGAAACCTCGTCTGCATAAGTGCGAAGTTCGGAAAGTACACTTTCTGCATCAACCCCGAACAAAACTCTGTAAATAGGCTCGAATTCAAGCGACGAGTCGTGTATATTGACTACCTCGCAGAGCGCATATCTTGCAACGTGATTTTTCGCATCTTCGCCGAGTTCTTTCTTTATCGCTTCATAGTGCGCCTTTGCCGTAGCGAGCGAGTGGTTTCCGTCACCGACAGCAAAGAGCAAAGGCTCATCACCTACGCAAAGGGAAGAAAGTGCCTTTTGCACGAACTCTATTGCATCACTTGTCATAAAGTAGCCGCGCACGTCTCCGCCACCGAGCATAAGCGGAAATTCGTAAGCAGCAGAAAAATCACCTTTCATTTCGGTGCATTTTTCAATTATGGACTTCTTCGGGTCATCTATAAGAAGCATAACGTGAGGAAGTTCGATACTAGCGTTTTTTCTTACCTCTGCACGAGGAGGAATTCTGTCAAGTACCGTGCCTTCTGTTGCGCGGATAAGCGGCTTTTTGCCTACCGCGTAGTCGTAGTCGTCAAGGTCGATACAAGCAACGATACCGCGGCGGAGATTTCCCTGCGCGTCGGTTCTTTCAAGATAAATCATACTGTTTTTGTGTTCACAGAGAACAGTCTTTTCGTATTCTTTCATCTTTTCGTTGATTTTTGCAACGCGTTCGCTTCTTTTGTCATTGAGATAAAGTTCGGGAAGTATAACGCGCAAAGCAGAAGGTGCATCGCCTACGAGATTTTCTGCCGCCTGCCAATATTCAGGCTCGCTTGTGAATTGGTCGCACGCGATTGTCGCCCATTTCTCACCGTCAACGAGTGAAAAATCAGGCAAAAGTATATCTGCGGGATAGAGATAATTTTTCATAAAATTTTCCTTTTTAATTATTTTTAAATTAAGTATATAAATATGTTTATAGGCTATAATATTAGCAGGGAAGAAACAAAGTCGAATAACTCGTTTGGCATTGCGTATTCCCAAAGTGTTGCACGAAAGGGGATACTGCCAATGCACAAGAGTGAGATTCCGCTCGCATTTGTGTGCGAGTTGGTTAAGGATAAGAGAGCGATGCAGAATTACGCCTCTCTTAGCGAGCAAGAGAAAAGTGTGATCCTCCTGAAAGTTCGTAAAGCGCAATCACAAGATGATATGCGGGTGATAGCCATGTCACTGTCCGATAAAATAGGGGCAGAGGAGTATCTGTAAACGGTAGACGAATGAATTTCGTTTTTTTCGCGTAGCACAAGCGTCGGCATATACCGATGCGACTTTTAGGCGGGTGTGGTTGATAGCCTGCCGAGCGTGGTGAGTTTTCTTGCCACGCTTTCTTATTTTGTCTTGCTCTTTTTTGTTTTGTTATCTTACCCTTGCGAGTTTCAATATACCCGAAGAAAGACCCTCGCAGAGTGCGTCAACGTCGTCTTTTTCATTCGTGTGTGAAAAACTTACGCGAATACTGCAGTCCGCATCTTTTCTGTCAAGCCCGAATGCAACGAGCGCGCCCGATATATGAGTATCGTGTGAAGAACACGCAGAGCCGCTTGAAACGTAAATTCCGAGCGCGGACAAATGATTGAGCATAACTTCGCTTTTAATTTTCGGTAGTGTAAGATTGAGTATATGCGGCGCGTGTTTTGTCGGCAGTATGGGTTTTATCTCGCGCAAGACCACGTCGCTTTCTATTTTCTCAATAAGATAGTCACGAAGAACGTTCATCTTTTGTATATGTGGGATAAGACTGTCAGAAGATACGCGACAAGCCTCGGCAAAAGCCGCAATGCCGGGAACGTTTTCCGTACCCGAGCGGAATCCGTTTTCCTGACCGCCGCCGAGTATCATAGGCGTAATGCCTTTTTTCTTTATGAGGTCGGAAGAAATCCAGAGTGCGCCAAGTCCTTTCGGGCCTTCTATCTTGTGGGAACTTACAGTAATCATATCAATGCCGAGAGACTTCACGTTAATCGGCATTTTCATATACGACTGCGTTGCATCACAGTGAAGCACACAGTCGCGGCATACTCTTTTTATCATACGAGAGACGGCGGCAATATCGTAAAGCGCCCCCGTTTCGTTGTTTACCATCATCATAGTGACAAGAACGGTGTCGGGAGTTAACTCTTTTTCAAGTTGCGAAAGGTCGAGTTCACCGCCGCGAGTGGAAATTTTCGCTACGCGGTATCCCTTTGCGGCAAGTGTGTCGACAGGGAGTTCAACAGATGCGTGTTCGCCCTCCGTCGTTATTATCTTCGCACCGTTTGCATATCTCTCTTTTGAATACGCTCTGCCAAAAATAGCAAGATTATTCGCCTCACTTCCGCAAGAAGTGAAAATGAGATTTCCGTCTGTTGCGCCAAGCGTACGCATAATGGTCTTTTTGGCATCTGTAACGATGTCTTCCGCTACCCGCCCCACAGAATGTCGCGACGACGGATTTCCGTAGTCCTTTTCAGAGACTTCTATGTACTTTGAAAGAGCACTTGCGCATATTTTTGTCGTAGCGCTATTGTCAAGATAAATTTGTTTCATATTACTTAAACTCGAATTCCTCTACTATCTTCATAACTTCTTCGAGGTTTTTGTCAAAGGGGACGTATCCAAGAGCCTCGTTCTTTTCATTTTCTGCGGTATAGGTGAAAATGAACACGTACGCGCCTCTTATAGTTATATACTGCAAGAACTGATATTCCTTGCCTTCATACTTTGCCGTATAGTTGTATCTTGCCGCATCGTATTCGCCGAGTTTGGAATTTTCACCCTCTTCAATTACGGTGAATTCTTCAAAAACGCTTTCGTAGTGCGCTTTGTTGTTTTCCCAGAAATCCTTTACGGTAGATTCTAGAGGTACACCGTAGGAAACGCTTATATTGGACTTGTCCACAGAAGAAACGTATGCACTCGTGATACCTGTCGACATGTCAACTGTCCAAGCAGTAGGCACGTAGAGATTATAATGGTTTATATCAGGGTCAGACGCGAGTTTCATTCCCGCAGGCGCATTACTGTCAGTTTTGCCGCAAGCAGAGAAGAAAGCAACGCTCATTGCAAGTATGAGGAAAAGTGAAATAATTCTTTTTGTTGTAGTCATTTTAGTCACCTATATTATATATTTTTTGTTTTCAAAAGTTCTTTTATAAGCGAAAGCGCGTTCTGCGCGTCGCTATAATTTGCCGTTTCAACTGCCGTACCTTTGTAAGACACGGGAATTCTTATTCCGCCGACCGCCGCACCCGATGCGCAAATTTGCATAAACGCAAGGTCACTTGGCGAAATATTTGAGAATTCGTCTTGGAGTTTTATTTCTGTTTTCTCTGCCGTCTTTCGAATGAGAGAAATAATTCTTTCATCGCAAATCACAGACTTTTCTTTTATGAGTACGGAAGGACCGTTGCCGTTTACAACAGACGGAAGATTTGCGTTTTCTTTCTTTTCGGAATCAGAGGTCGCGACGGAAATTATTACGTCAGGGTCAATAGGAAGCGCCGCCGCCTTTGCGCCTCTCGCACCGAGAAGACTTTCTGCCGTGAAAACGAAGTACGTGTCGTATTCGGGAGTGTCCATATCAGAAAGCGCCTTTATAAGTATCGCAGTAGGCAACAACGCGTCAAGCATATTCGAAGTTATATTCTTGCCGAGAAAATCAATATAAGGGATAGCGGTGAAAGTGTCACCGAGTGAATATGCCTTTTCCGCTTCCTCGCGGCTATTCATTCCCGTCTCAATATGCATTTCGGCAAACGAAAAATCTTTTGCGGATTTATCGTCGGGCACGGCTACACCGTATACCCCGTCCGTCTCGAACTGAACGTGAGAAAACGCAAGTGAGATAGGATTGCTTTCGCCGAGTGCGGAGAATTTCAGATTTCCGTTTTTCAATATATTCGTCACAACGTAACCGTGCGAGTCTATATGTGCTGAGAATACTATCTTCTTATCATTGTTTTTGCCGCACTTTTTCGCTATTACGTTGCCTATTTTGTCGCAGTTGCATTCGTCGGCGTACGGAGAAATTTCGTCCATAATCAAAGAAGCAATTCCGTCTTCAAATCCCGATACGCAGCGAACAGTGCAGAGTTTGTTTAAAAGTTCTCTCATTTTTTCTCCCCACTTTCGAAATTCTTTATGTCGCGTATAATTCTGTATACCAATTCTTCCATTGCATCGCAGTCGCGTGTGTCAAGTACGCAGGAAGAACTGTGAAGATACCTTGTCGGAGCACTCAATGCGATAACACGGCATCCGTCGCCCGCCTTTTTGATATGCGAGGCATCGTTTCCGCCCGAAACGTATTGCTTTATTTGAACGGGTATCTCGTTTTTATAACTCAATGCAAAGTTGAAAAACTCTCTGTCGTACACAGTAGAGCGGTCAAGAAGCGAGAGAGCGCCGCCCTTGCCGAGATATGCGACGTTTTTCTCCTCTTTTACGTCGGGCAGGTCTGCTACCGCCGTTGTTTCAAGTATGATTGCATAGTCGGGATTGAGTGTCTGCGCCGCCACCATCGCGCCCGAAAGTCCCGTTTCCTCACGCGTTGTGAAACAGAATGCGAGATTTGCGTCAAGGGCGAGTTTCTCTTTTACAACTCTCTTTAGAACTTCAATGAGAATAGCGCAACCCATTCTGTCGTCAAGGGCTTTGCACTTGAGACGGTTGCTGCCGTCACCGAATTCTACAAACTCCGAAAAGAAAACACCGCAGTCGCCTATTTCCACAAGTTCTTCTGCTTTTTCTTTCGTATTTGCGCCTATGTCAATATAGAGTTTATCTATGGGAGTTGCGCTTTCACGCTCGTCTTTTGATTGCAGATGTATCGGCTTTGAAGTTATCACGCCGTTTATCATTTTTTCATCGTGACCGAAAATAACTACACGGCGAGAGGGAAGTACCGCTTCGGAAAAACCGCCGACTTCAGAAAAACGCAACATTCCGCACTCTTCTACGTAACTTATCATAAACCCGACTTCGTCCATGTGCGCGGAAATCATAAGCGTAGGCGAGTTTTCACTCTTTGCAGGAAGATAAGCAATAATGTTTCCGAGGTCGTCGCATCTTATATCGTTTGCATAATCCTTTATTTCGTTTCGTATTATCTCTTTTACCTCGTCTTCCATTCCCGAAGGACCGAAAGCAAGGGCGAGTTTTTTTATGAGTTCAATACTGTTTTTCATTTCGCGTACTCCTTTGAAAGAGACTCGCTCTGTATAACCGCCTCTAAAATACGGCACAACCCCTCACAGTCGTAAAGCGATACGGTTTCCGCAGGTGTGTGCATTGAGCCTAGAGGAATGCCGAGGTCAGCGCAGGGAATCCCGCGCCCCATAAGACCTATTACGTTTGCATTCATTCCCACATTGTTAGGTTCTGCTATCACTCTGTACGGAATGCGTGAATACTTTGAAATGCCTATTATCTCTTTTGTCAAACGTCTGTTTGTCACCGCGGAAAGCGAGACTGTGTAGCCTTCTCCGCGCTTTGCGCTCTCACTCGGGCTTGTCTCTGGCGCAGATGCAAAATTCACGTCAAGCGAGATAGCAATATCGGGGGAAATATTCTGCGCCCCTACTCTTGCGCCTGCGTAAGCACCGGTTTCTTCACGAAGAGAGAGCAAAACAACGACGTCGAATTGCATATTTTCACTCAAAACGCGGGAAATAGCCTCAAGCGCACAAGCGCAACAAACCTTGTTGTCGAGCGATTTTCCGCATACTATATTACTTTCAAGGTCGTATAACTTCTCGCGAAAACGCGCAGGTGAGCCGATAGGCAAAATTTTTTCAAGTCGTTCTTTTTCAATGCCCGTGTCTATCAGTAATTCTTCTATCTTTTTCAGTTTTCCGTCGCGGACCGAAAGATGCGGAGGCGTCGAGCCTACGACACCGTATACAACTTCGCGACCGAAAATTTCCACCTCTGCCGATTGCATAACGTGTGCGTCAAGACCGCCGATTTGCGTAACCGACAAAAATCCGCCGTCGTGTATTTTCGTTACCGCCATTCCTATCTCATCTATATGCGCGTCAATGAGAAGTGTAGGCGCGTTTTCTTTTTTAGACTTCTTTTCAACTATATAGTTTCCGAGTCTGTCGGTTTTGACTTCGCCGTATTTTGAAAGAAGCGAGAGAAGTTTTTCTTTTTCTCTGTGCTCAAACCCCGAAACCGTCATAATTTCGCATAGGTCTTTTAACGTCTTTTTGATGTTTTCCATTATTTCAATCTGCAAATCCGTTTACAATATCCTTGAAAACGTTGCCTCTCTGTTCAAAATTCTCGAAAGCGTCGAAACTTGTACAAGCAGGGGAGAGAATTACTCTGTCGCCTGCTCTCGCTATATCACGAGCGCATTCTGCCGCTGCCTTGAATATAGGATTTTTGTAAATTTCAAGACCGCTTGATGCGAAATCCTTGTGCGCGAGCAGAGTTTTTTCTATCTCGTCTGCCGTCGCGCCCGTGAGTACGACCGCCCTCGCCTTTCTGCACAAAACGTCGGCAAGTAACTCGAAAGTCAAACCCTTTGCCGCGCCACCGCATATAACTACGTTGTTTTCGTCTTTAATGGTCGAAAGTGTGGTAGAAGTACGCATAGGCGAAGAGTCAATTGAACTGTTGTAATATTTTACACCCTTGTATTCTCTTATAAACTCAATACGGTGTTCAACTCCGCCGAATTCAGTTGCGACCTTTTTTATGTCACAAGTGTCCGCATACAAAGAAGTTATTGCATACGCCGCCATGAAGTTTTCTATATTGTGAGTGCCTATGAGTTTTATGTCGCTTACTGCGAGTATTTTTCTTTCTTTTCCGTCTTTTTCGCTTACGATATACCCGTTATCGAGAAATACTTTTTCGCACGAAGGAAACTTCTTTTCAATCTCATCTTTCGAGAGATAAGCGGAAAATACCGTCTTGTTTTCAACAGTTTCGGCAATTTTCGCCGTCTCTTCATTCTTTGCGTTCAGAGTTACGTGCGTGTCTTTTCCTATTATGTACTTTTTCGCGTCTATATACTCTTTATAGTCTTTGTGCCAGTTGAGATGGTTTGGCGTTATATTGGTGATAATTGCCCTATTCGGTGTATAGCGCATCTCTTGAAGTTGGAAACTTGAAAGTTCAACAACGGCGAAATCGCACTCGCGCATTTCCTCCACGCGCGGCAATATAGGCGCGCCGATGTTTCCGCCGACGAAAACACGGATGCCGTCTTTTCTTTTTGCCGTTTCTTCAAGTATCTTGTATGTAAGAGTTGTAGTCGTCGTTTTTCCGTCACTTCCCGTAATAGCGAGGATAGTCGCAGGGCAGAGTGCAAAGAAAAGTTCCATCTCGCTTGTAAGAAGCGCGCCGCGTGCGACCGCCGTCGCAAAATGCTCTTCGTCAGGACGAATACCGGGCGCACGGAAAATAACTTCCTCGTCAATGTTTTCAAGGTAGTCGTTTCCGAGAATGAAACGCACGCCTAAACTTTCGAATTTTTCTATATCTATATGGGAAGAAAGTTGTTCTCTTGACTTTTTATCACGTGCGGTAAGTCTCTTTGCTCCGTTATCAAGAAGAAATGAAAGAAGCGGAATGTTGGATTTGCCAATACCGACAACCGTTATAGATGATGAAATGATATTTTGTAAACTTAACTTTTCATTTTTCATAAGAACTTTCCCTTCGTAAAAACGATACTTTTCTATTATATTATAATCCAAAAAAACAATATTTGCAACACTTTTTAATCATTATTAACATAAATAACACAGTTATTATAAAAATAAAAACGAGAGGCAAAAATGCCTCTCGTACGACACAAACTTATAAGCCGGGTTCTGTGGACACAAAAAGTGAACCGCAATCATCTATCTTTGCTATCTGTCACCAGATAGCTCGGAGTTTCCCCCTGCCACCATCTCATAGGCGAGCAGCCGTATCACCTTGCGGAGCGTGAGAAGGTGTTGATTCGGGTAGGGTTTACATTTGCGGATAGTTACCTATGAGGCCGATGGGCTCTTACCTCGCCTTTCCATCCTTACCGTAAAAACGGCGGTTTATTTCTGTTGCACTTTCCCGGAGGTCACCCTCGGCGGACGTTATCCGTTACCCTGCTCTTCGAAGCCCGGACTTTCCTCATAATAATACCTTTCGGCAACATATTACGCGATTGCGCCGTCTGGTCGCCTTTATATTATACGGCAGAAGACGCCTTTTGTCAAGTCAAAGTTTCGCCGAAGAAAATTAGAGAGTAAGCAAAAACTCGCGCAATCTCTCTGCGAGAATGTGTTGACCGAGATCGTTTGGATGCAGTCCGTCAGGCACATAAAGGTCTCGTTCTTCTTTTTCGTTAGGATTTATAGGTAAAGTTCTATATAGGTCAAGGGCGTGAATGCCGCGTTCTTTTGCCGCCTCTATAATGTAGTCGACGTATTCGATAAGAACTCTTGCATCATTTCCGTCTTCTTTGCGCGAGGGTGATATTTCTTCGTCTCCCAGTCTACGCATAGGTGTCATAAAAACTATTTCCGAATGTGGAAAATCTCTTTTTAACATCGTCATAAGATGATTTACCGCACCGCAAAAACTTGTCGGCTCGGTGTCAAGAGAAGCGCCAAACGGTGCATCTCCGTGTCCGTAGTCGTTCGTACCGCCGAACACTACGACAATATCGGCATCTCTATCCATGATTTCAGCACGTGTGAAAAATTCCTTTCCGTCCCATCCTGAAGGCCTTTTTCCCGTCTGACATGCAAGCCGCGTTCCGCTTTTGCCGTAATTGCGTACGGTGTCAAGTCCGCACAGTCTTTTCAGTACGTTGTCGTATCTGTTCATTGCGCAATCCGTGACACGCGCCCCCTCGGTTATACTGTCACCGAGAAAATTTATCTTTTTACCTTTAAGTTCCATAAAAATCTCCCCTTTTTGTGAGTTTTCAAGGGTATTTTATCACATCGTAATGAAAAAATCAATACGGTATTTTATTAAACTATGGCAAAAATCAATACTTGACAACCTATAAACAAAAGCAAAATTAAATTACGCTCTCTTAAGTCCAAGAAGTTTTCTCATATAGCCGAAAGAGAAGAGCAACTTCGCTACAATGCACGTAAGAATTATCTCAATTCCGAGATAAGAGCCGTTGTACGCAAGGGAGTAAGTCCACTTGCCAAGACCTTCAGGCGCCCATTGTCCCCAGATGAATGCGCCCGTTATGAAGTGACAAGCAAATCGCGCAAGTATCGCAAGGAAAATACCGAAGTAAATTCCGAAATCGCGCATTTCTTTCACGTCGTCACCTTTTTCGCGGTAAAGGTGGTAATTCTTGAACACTCCTGCAAGGCAGAGCGCAGAAAAAGGCAAAAGATAGTCGAAAAGTACGCAGATAATTACTATAAACGCACCTTCGCAGTAAATAAATACGTCACCTTCCATAAGTGCCTGACCGAGTTGTATAAGGCTGTAAAGGAAAGCAGACCCGAATGCATAGGGGAACTTGTGCTTTACGGCAATAATGAACAAGGGCAACATACTTACAAGTGTTACAGAGCCGCCAAGAGGCATCTGCCACAACTTGACGAAACTGAGCGCGGTAGCAAGAGCCACCATAATAGCGCACTCACAAAGTGCTAAAATTTTGTTTCTCATAAGAAACCCCCGAAAAATAAAATTAACCGCACGGGAACTTGTCGTGCGGTAATATCACTTCGGTAATATAAAAAGAAGATCTTCCTACGACGGCATTATCCGTATCAGGTAAAAAGGGTTTGGGACACTCCCATCTCAGCTACGCTCTCGCTTCGCACCCCTGATATTCAGTTCTGTGTGGTCGAAAAGAGAATAGCACAAAAAATCCCCTTTGTCAATAGAAATATGAAAAAATTCGTGGAAAAATTCAAAAATATGCGAAAAATAAAGAAAAACTATTGTATTATGAGAATTTTTGTGGTAAAATATTTAGGTTAATTTTTGAAAGAAAACAAAAAAGAGGTAAAAACACGTGAAGCGCAATGATTTGAGAAACGTAGCGATAATAGCACACGTAGACCACGGAAAGACGACACTCGTTGACGAAATGCTCCGTCAAGGCGGTGTATACCGTGAAAATCAGGTCACAGAAGAAAGAGTAATGGATAATAACGCGATAGAAAAAGAGCGCGGAATAACCATACTTGCGAAAAATACGGCAGTACATTACAAGGACGTAAAAATCAATATCGTCGACACCCCCGGTCACGCGGACTTCGGCGGTGAAGTAGAAAGAATACTCAAAATGGTAAACGGCGTTATCCTTCACGTCGACGCGGCAGAAGGCCCTATGCCCCAGACTCGCTTCGTGCTTGAAAAAGCGCTTGCGATGAATCACAGAGTAATAGTGGTAGTCAACAAAATAGACAAGCCCGATGCACGTATAGAAGAGGTTGAAGAAGAAGTACTCGAACTTCTTATGGACCTTGACGCGACAGATGAACAACTTGACTCGCCTATGCTTTTCTGCTCAGGCAGAGCAGGTACTGCATCGCTTTCTCCCTACGAAGAAGGAAAAGACCTCACCCCCCTCTTTGATACTATACTCGAATACATTCCTACCCCCGACGGTGACGAGGAAGGCGAACTTCAGTTGCTCGTTTCCTCTATCGACTACAATGACTACGTAGGAAGAATAGGCATAGGAAGAAT
>JAZOLR010000092.1:0-9365 GCA_045653255.1 Eubacteriales bacterium
GGTGTGTACACCACACAAATCGATGAAGTTCATAGTTCCTCGTCCCATTATAAACATCGCTTCAAAATCTTCAATTCCTTCAGCAGGAGCGATGTTTTTTATGAAGCCTATTTCGCCTTTTATAGCAAATTGGCACATTCCGAGGAATTGTTCTTCTTCGTATGCAGCATAAGCCATCATATCCTCGTCATAGGGGATATTGCACTTTGCGCAGAAAAGTTCTTGTTCCGATTTCGTTTGTATAGGTTTTACTGTAAGCATTTTATTTCACCATTATTTTGAATTTGCATATAAGTAGTCTATCTCGCTTTTTTCAAGATAGCGCCATTTTCCAACGGGAAGGTTATTGAGTTTTAATTGTCCGATTGCTACGCGGTTAAGTCTTTTTACTTCAAGTCCCGCTTTTTCGCACATTTTGCGAATTTGTCTGTTTCTGCCTTCGTACAAAGTCATTTTGAGAACAGAGCCGTTTTCGTCGTCACCCGTGCATTCTACCTGAACAGGTTGTATAACGTAACCGTCTATTTCCAATTCAGAAGTAAGAATGTCTAGTTGTTCTTTTGTTATGTGAGAACCTACTTTAACTCTGTAGATTTTAGGAATAGCGTGCTTGGGGTGGGTGAGTCTGTTTGCGAGTACGCCGTCATTGGTCAAAAGAAGTATTCCTTCGGAACAAAGGTCAAGTCTACCTACGGGATATACTCGTTCCGTTACTCCGTCAAGAAGATCGGTAACGCATTTTCTTCCGTGTGGATCGCTTGTGCTGGTGATATATCCGCGAGGTTTATTAAGCAGAATGTATACGTGTTCGCTTTTTGATGATGGTTTGATAAGTTTGCCCATATAATTCACTTTGTCTTTATATGGGTCTACCTTTGTGCCAAGCGTAGCAACAGCACCATTTACTTTTACTTTTCCTGCTGCAATTTCAGCCTCTGCTGCGCGTCTTGACATAACACCGCAATCGGTAAAGAATTTTTGAAGTCTAACAAGTTCAGTTTTGGGCATATAGTTTATGTATCGGAATTACGCCGACATACGACGTTATCCGAATATTCCTTTTTTATATTTTATTTCTTTTATTGTTTCGTTTGAAGTTAGCGGGGAAGAAGCAACAATTTCTCCGTTAATTTTGTAATATACGTGTCCGAGTGTCTCGCCTTTTTCAATGGGAGCAGTGATAAAGTGATTTAACTCGATAAAAAGTTCTGCTTCTTCTTCATTTTTTGCAACTATTGAATATAGTTCGTTGGAATTAGAACAACGAACTTCGGTTTTTTCACCGTTTATCACGGGTAAACAGTATTCAAGTTGCGATTCGTTGGCGAAGCAACGTCTCTCGTAGTTGCCGTACGCAGAATCAAGCATAATTCTGTGGTCACTCCAATCCGAAGGAGCGTTAATGGTAACAGCGATTACCGTCATGCCATCTCTTTCGGCAGAGGAGACGAGGCATCTTCCGCTTTTCTTTGTAAATCCTGTTTTTATGCCATTTGCACCTTCGTATAAAAGGAGCATTTTGTTGTGATTGGCAAGAGTACGTACGCATTCGCCATCAAGCGAAGATATAGTTTTTCTGTAAGTTGAAACTATATTTTTGAAATCAGGATTTTCAAGAGCGTGTGAAGACAAGATTGCGAGATCTTTCGCGGTTGTGTAATGTTCGTTATCATCCAAGCCGTGAGGATTTGTAAAATGAGTGTTTGTTAATCCAAGTTCGCTTGCTTTGTCATTCATCAGTTGTGCAAAATTTTCTATGCTACCGCCAACTCCAATTGCAAGGGAAGCGGCAGCATCGTTTGCACTTTGTAATAATACAGCATATAACAAATCCTCGACGGTAAACTCATCGCCTTCGCGCAAATATGCCGAAGTTCCTTCAATGCCAACTGCTTCTTTTGGAATTTTTATAACGTCGTTCAATTGCATTTTTTCAATTGCAACTAAAGCGGTCATTATTTTTGTAGTGCTTGCCATTGGCAGTTTCATATTTGCGTTCTTTTCGTATACTGTGATTTCTGCATCAGGAATATAGACATACGCGCTTTTGGCAGATACGTCAAGTTCTTTAGCGGAAACGAAGTTGCAACACAGTAACAAAAAAGATAATATAATTAGTATAGAAAAGGATTTGTTTGCAAAGTTAAGTTTTGTCAAAATAAATTATTTCTCCTTATATCTCTTTATTGTAGTATTAAAATTGTCAAATTACAATAAAAATATTCGTTTGTTGATATAAGAGATATAAGGAAAATTATTTATTCGGCAGTATTATCGTTTGATATTTCCTTGTTTTTGGTGAAAACGTTTTTGAGACGTTGGATAATGTCAGGTGAACGCTCAATGAGGGAAGTTATTTTTTCAACAGAGTTGTTTTCGTGTTGAGTTACGGGAAGTATTTCAACATTGCCTGCACTTGAAATAACAAGAAATGCGATAGGTGTAATGCTTACGCCTGTTCCGCCGCCGCCACCGAAGTTTGCAGCCTTTGCGTTAGGCATTTCTTTTACGTTTTTATTTTTGCCGTTATAGTCAATACCCCCAGATGCAAATCCCATGCTTATCTTTGATACGGGTATTATAGTTACGCCACCTGCGTTTATCGGTTCGCCTACTACGGTTTCAGAATCGGCAAAATCCTTGATTTTTTCAAGTGATGTGCCAATGATATCCGATAATTTGCTTTCTGCCATTTTACTTTTCCTCCGCTTTTGCTTTATTAGAGTTTGTTACAATTTTATTTTTAGTATGGTTTTGATGCGCTAAAATTGAAATTAACGCGCGGTATCCAGTAGAAAGTAGGATAAATAATGCTCGCCACAGTTTCCAAGAAATGTCTATATTGAAATCAAAGTCTGTTTGGTCTGATAAAAAGTCGGAAGTTACCGAAATTTTACTACTTTTAGTTTTCGATACTTTGGCAATGCTATCAAGAAATTGCAAAAGATATGCGACAGATTGAGATATTACGCCGTATGCTATTGCTGTTTTGGCGGCATCATCAGTGCCAACTACTACGTTTATGCTCTTGATTTTAACCGTTAGTCCTCGTCTTACTGAATTGTAGGTTTTTGCTAAAAAATCTTTTATAAGTTCAAAATAAAACGGGATGTCGTCGGCAGAGTATTTCCTTGTTTTGACTGTTTTTTGCGCATTCTTTTTCTGTTTTTTAACTTTGTTTTTTTTTGATTTCTTGACTTCTTCGTTGAATTCTTTTTTGCTCATTCGCTTTTTGTTTTTCTTCGGTATGATTTGAAACCTAAAGAAGAAAAATTTAAGAGATGCACGAATTCCGCCGTTATAAGTCAAGTTTACTTTGATAGGGAGCATAAAAATGCATAGCAGTATAGCCAAGATTATCAAAAGCACTTTCAAGTTATCGCCCCCTTAATTTTGTTTGATTGGTTTATTCCTCGTCTGTTTCCTTAATGTTTTCTTCCATTGCCATTTCTATTGATTCGTCAAGGGTAAGTTGGTTTTTGTCCGGCATTTGAGAAGAAAGTTGTTCTTCCATTCGTTTTAGCATTTCTGCGGCTTCATCGGAGTTGACGCCGGGAAGGTCGGCAAGGGAAGAGAGACCGAAACAGCGAAGGAAATTGGTTGATGTACCGTAGAGCATAGGTCTTCCAGGCGCATCAAGACGTCCCTTTGCTTCAATGAGCCCACGCTCAAGAAGATTAGATACAGAGTAACTGCTATCAACGCCTCTTACGGTATCTACGTAGGCTCTTGTGACGGGTTGATTATATGCGATTATAGCAAGAGTCTCTATTGATGATGCCGAAAGATTTCCGTTTCTTCTTATTCCAAGAGCCTCTCGTATTTGGGAAATGTATTCCTTTTTTGTGCACAACTGACAGCAATCATCAAAGGTAAGCATTATTACGCCTCTTGGAATGGCTGTGCACTCGTTGTATGCTTGTGCATAGGCGAAAACTTTGGCTTTTACGTCTGATTTGCTCATCTCGAAGATGTTTGAAAGTTTTTCGTATGTTATAGGATGTCCTGCAGCGTATAAAATAGCCTCTAAAGACTCTTCAAAATTGACTTCGACCGCTTCGGATGTTTCAATTTCTTCATTTATAATTTCATTGTTCTGTGTCATCGGGATTGTTTTCGCTTTCTTCGTTATTTTCGGGTACGTAATTTTGATTTATTTCAAATTTCAAAGTCATCCAGTCTTCTTCTTCATATTCTTCATCAAAACCCAAAGGTTTTGCGGCGTATTCTTCGTCGGGACGAGTTTGACAAATGAGGATTCTTCTAAGTTTTATAAGTTCGAGAATTCCCATGAACGTTGCGACGAGTTCCGCTTTGTCTTCGGAATCTTTCAAGAGGAAAAAGAGTGAGGCTTGTCCTTGCATGCTGAGTTTTTCTACAACCTCTTCTATTTTTTCTTCTACGTTTACCACTTTGTTTTTAATCAAAGGTGAGATAAACTTTGTCGGAGATTGTTCGGACAAACGAAGTCTGTTAAGCATTGATGCGAGGGCCTTAGAAAGAAGAGCGGGATCAAGTCCGAGAGGAAATCCTTTTTCCGGCGGAATTTCGTCCTCGTCTTTAATCATTCTTCCTGAATAAGTAGCATAAAGCGGGCGAAGTTCTTCTGCGGCTTCTTTCGCTTTTTTGTACAGTAAGAGTGCATCAATAAGTTCTGTCCGAGGGTCTTCCTCATCATCTTCCGCTTGGGGAAGCAGCATGCGGCTTTTTATAAGCATAAGTTGACTTGCCATGCTTATAAATTCACTTGCTATTTCAAGATCCATTTTTTGCGCTTCTTCAATATATTCCATATACTGATCGCAAATATCAGAAATCGGAATATCTATTATGCTTACTTTGTTTTTTGCAATCAAAGCAAGTAAAAGGTCATGAGGACCTTCATATTGGTCAAGTTTGTAGGTGATATCCTCCATTTGAACTCCTATTAAACAAAAGGTAAAAATTGAATTATTCGATACATAATTTGTAACACAAGATTTGTTACAAATCTAAGAGGGAGATCCAAAAATCCCATATATAACAAAACCATTAAACCAATGGCAATATATCGCTCGTATTTCATTACACCGAAGTAGTATTTGGGGGGTAAAAATACGTACAAAACTCTTGAACCGTCAAGTGGCGGCACCGGTATAATATTGAAAACTGCAAACGAGACGTTCATTATTGTAAACGTTTCAAAAAATACAAGAATATAAGCAAAAAACTTGCAACCGATGTCTGCCATTTCATAATCGGCAGGAAAAAGTCCATATAGCACGATTGTTAAATGAAAAAGTAGCATGCCGAGAAAAGCAAGTATTATATTTGAGACAGGCCCTGCCAAAGCAGTGAGTGCCATTCCGCGTTTTGGGTTTCTGAAGTTTCTTGAATTAACCGGAACAGGACGCGCCCATCCGAAATGGAAGAAAAGCATGCAAATGGCACCGATAGGGTCAATATGCTTTAGTGGGTTGAGCGAAAGCCTGCCGGAAATTTTCGCGGTATAATCGCCCATTTTGTAAGCGGCAAAACCGTGTGAAACTTCGTGGATTACAAGCGAGAATAATACGCAAGGGATTGAAATCAGAATTGCTGAAAACTCTGATACGTTATTCATGTAGAAAACTATTTTTTCAATTGCCGTCATTTTTCTGCTCGCGCCAATATTTCGTTCCAGAGTTGTTGTTTTCCTTCTCTTGTAACCGAAGAAAAGGGGATAACGTCAATTTCTGTTCCGAGAAAATATTCGTTTTTGATTTCGGTCAACGTGTTTTGCAAAGCGGTTTTGCTTAATTTGTCTGCTTTTGTTCCTACAACGATAAAAGGTGTTTCAGTGTCAATAAGCCAATTTATCATATCAATGTCGTCGTTGGTAGGGCCATGGCGCACGTCAATCAGTTGTATAACTAACTTCAAAAGATCTCTATCAGGGTTTTTAGTGAAAAACTCATCGGTGAGAGTAGACCACACAACTTTACTGTCCATGGATCTTTTTGCATATCCGTAACCGGGAAGGTCTACGAAATATATTTTCCCATCAATGTCATAATAGTTGATTGTAACTGTCTTTCCAGGCGCAGAACTGACTCTTGCCATGGATTTTCTTCCGAGAAGAGTATTGATAAGAGAACTTTTTCCTACGTTAGAACGTCCGGAAAATGCAATCTGCGGGCGTACGTCGTGCGGAAACTGTTTTTTGTTACCTGCGCTTATTTTTAGGGATGCGTTATTTGGATTTATAGTCATTTTTGCTTCCTTAATGTTTATGAATTGTTACACCCCGACGTTGATATGGGGGTATGAGTTGTCTGCATAGGCATGGAAACGGAAATTGAAGTGTCTATATTCATTTTTGAATCTTGGGAAATGGGCAAATAAGTGAGTGCGTTCTTTAATATGTCGTTTGCGTTATCACAAAGAACAAAGTTAAGTTTTTCGCGCGCTTCTTTGTCAATTTCGTCAAGATCTTTTTCGTTTTCACGCGGAATAAGAACAGTGCTTACACCGCCGCAATATGCAGCGAGAGTTTTTTCTTTGAGTCCGCCTATGGGGAGTACATTTCCTCGAAGAGTTATTTCGCCTGTCATGGCAACGTCACGCTTTACGGGAATTCCTGTAAGTGCACTAACAAGCGCGCACGTCATAGTGACACCCGCAGAAGGCCCGTCTTTTGGAACCGCGCCTTCAGGGAAATGTATATGTATGTCCTTTTTCTCATAGAAATCGGGAGAAATGCAAAGCGAATCTGAAACACTTCTTATGTAACTGATTGCAATCTTTGCTGATTCTTTCATAACGTCGCCGAGTGAACCTGTGAGTTCTATCTTTCCCGTTCCGCTCATAACGTTAACTTCTACTTTCAAAAGGTCTCCGCCCAACGAGGTATAGGCAAGTCCGTTAACTATGCCGATTTCGTTTTCTTTTGAAATCCTTTCGGGCAAAGTTTTGCGCTTCCCAAGGAAAGATTCAACGTCTTTTGCACTTATTTTGACGCAAGAAGATTCTTCGTTTACGATTTTCACAGCAGCCTTTCTGCAAAGCGCGGAAATTTCGCGTTCAAGATTTCTTACACCTGCTTCGCGTGTATAGAAATCTATAAGTTCATATATTGCGTCAGAAGAAATTTTGAACGAAGACTTCTTGAGACCATGTCGTTTAGTTTGCTTCGGTATTAAATGCTTTTCTGCAATGCCGAATTTTTCTGTGCGTGAATATGAAGGCAGTCTGATGATTTCCATTCTGTCAAGCAAAGGATCGGGAATGTCCTCGTAATTGTTTGCAGTTGCAATAAAAATGCAGTCAGAAAGGTCAAGCGGCATTTCAAGAAAATGGTCGCGGAAGAATTTGTTTTGTTCGGGGTCAAGTGCTTCAAGAAGTGCAGAGGAAGGATCTCCGTGGTTATCTCTGCAAAGCTTGTCAATTTCGTCAAGAACAATAAGAGGATTCATTGATCCCGCTTCTGTTATGGCGTTGACAATTCTTCCGGGCATAGCACCTACGTAAGTCTTGCGGTGTCCTCTAATGTCTGCCTCGTCGCGAATGCCTCCAAGCGAGATTCGTGCATATTTACGTTTCATCGCTTTGGCAAGGGAAGCGGCTATTGAGGTTTTTCCTATTCCGGGAGGGCCAACAAGACATATAATCTGGTTCTTGACGTCGGGTGAAAGTTTTTTTACTGCTGCGTATTCAAGCATTCTTTCTTTTACTTTCAAAAGTCCTTCGTGCTCTTTTTCAAGAATCTTTTTAGCGGCGACAATATCAATTTCATCTGTTGAAAGTGTAGTCCACGGAATGTCAAGACAAGTGTCAAGATAGTTTCTCAAAACGGTGCTTTCTGCCGCACCGAACGGAGTTTTGCTGAGTTTGGAAAGTTCTTTATTTAATTTTTCTTCAACGTTTTTGGGAAGTTTTGCCTTTTCGATTTTTGCAGCATACTCTTCGATTTCGTCACTGTCTTCTCCGAGTTCTTGCTGGATATATTTCATTTGCTCACGCAGATAAAATTCTTTTTGATGGTCGTCAATTTTTCTGCGAACGTGTTGATGAATCTTGAATTCACACTCAACGATAGAACGTTCCTCTATGAGAAATGCAAAGAGGCGTTCAAGTCGTGTGACGTGGTTAAGTATATCAAGAATATGTTGCTTGTTTTCAAGATTAAGAAGAAAGTTTGACGCAACGAAGTCGGCAAAAAGGGAAGGATTTTTGATAG
Source organism: Eubacteriales bacterium (assembly GCA_045653255.1). GTDB lineage: Bacteria > Bacillota > Clostridia > Oscillospirales > CAG-272 > UBA1740. The sequence goes on from JAZOLR010000092.1 coordinate 8,198, forward strand.
AAATGGCATTGCCGAGTAACTCATCTGTGATAAGCGGATGAATTTTCTTTATTTCATTCAAAAGTTTGATAGTCTCGCTCATAACGGAACTTGTGCGAGGAGTTAATGGTGTATCTGAAAATACAACCTTGCATACTGCGTCGGCGACAATGTATCCGTCTTCCATTTCATACGCAGTTACTTTAGCACGGCAAATTCCATCAAAAGTAACGTTGTATGAGCCATCAGGAGTCTTTGTGACGTGTTTGATAGAACAAACAGTACCCGTTTTATACAAATCCTTTTTTGTCGGATATTCAACAGAGATATCTTTTTGTGTTACCAAAAGGACTTTGTTATCTTTTTGTATTGATGCTTGAAATGCTTTTTGAGAAATTTCTCTTGATATTTCAATGCTTATGGGGAGGGCGGGGAATGCGGTAGTGCCTTTTAACGGAAGTACAGGGAGTCTTACCGATTCCGCTTTTTCAATATATTTTGACATTTATTTTTCGTACCTTTGCGATTTTTAAAATTGAAAATAATAATCATATCCGCAGGATATCATACATTTAAAATATATTATATCATATAAATTGCAATTTTTCCATACTTTTTAGCAAAATATATGAAATAATTTACTTTCGCGTAAAAAATAAAGTGATTTTAAACTAAAAAAACATATCAAAAATATTTCAAAAAACTATTGACAATCAGAAAAGAAAGTGTTATAATAACCGTTGTTGAGGATATTTCCTCTCTAAAACAAGCAGAATGTTCCGTTCTCACCGACGCGCAAAGGCACGCTCGGTAAATATTTTTGGTTGTTAAGCCATAAGTATGCGTACGGGATATCTGTATGCATTTTTTAATTTTTGGAGGTGCACACCTATTAGCACGAAGGAATTGCAGATCAATGATGATATCAAGTTGAAGGAAGTAAGACTTGTCGGTACAGACGGTGAGCAACTTGGTGTTATGAGTTCGGACGAAGCCAGAGAGTATGCTTATTCAAGAGGTCTTGACCTCGTACTAATCTCTCCTCAAGCTACTCCGCCCGTATGTCGCGCGATGGATTACGGTAAGTTCCGTTTCGAGCGCGATAAGAAAGAAAAGGAAGCAAGACGCAACCAGCAGATCGTGAAGGTCAAGGAGGTTCAGCTTTCCTGCCGTATCGATACTCACGATT
>JAZOLR010000093.1:0-13281 GCA_045653255.1 Eubacteriales bacterium
GAGGATATAAAGATAAAAATATCCGTGTCAAATCCCACCGAGTTTTCTCTCAAAGTCCGCAATCCCTCTTGGGCAGATATGCCCGTCGGATATACGGAATACAAAAAAGTATGGCACAACGACAGTGTTGAAGTATCTTTCAGTATGCCGATAAAATTCCACTATCCTGAATATTGGGAAAACGACCTTATATACACGGATTTGTCAAAGAGAGTTGAGGGATATTACACGGCATCGCCCGTAAACGCAACACACAAAAAGTGCGAAGAAGACTACGTAGCCATTACGAGAGGTCCATTGACACTCGCCGCAGATAGCCGCACAGGAAAGTCGGCATTCTCCCGTTTCTCTGTTTCGCGCAATGCGAAAAAGTGTGAAAATCCCGAAATAGCCGAAGGCATTCCCTGCCTTGTCAAAATGAAATTTACAGACGAAGACGGAAATATCTTCTACCTTGTCGACTATGCAAGTGCAGGTCGGGATTGGGAGACGGATATAGCCGCTTGGTTACCTACAAAATAAGAAAACAGACTGCTTTGCGCAACTTCTCATAAGGATGTTTACAAAACCGTAGGGACAGGCGTCCTCGACTGTCCGCAACAAAAGAATTTCGGCAGAGAGATTGCTTTCTCTGCCGATTTGTGTTATAATTGAACTAACGAAAAGCCTCCCTCCCGGAGGGAGCCTTTGGATGCGCTCGTCCATCTTTAAGGGTATGGGCTTTGCCCGACGTGTTTGTAATACAAATGCGAAACTCGCGATAAAACGGAACGATAAATAAGAATTTGACAAAGGGAGTTTTAGTAATGAAAAAAGTTGCTTCATTTCTGGTTTTGCTCGCATTATTTATCACTCTTCCTGCATGCTCCAACAATCTTACCGAGAAGAGTGATATTATTTCTCTATACCGAAAGAACGAGGAAATCTTTTTGCTTGCAGCAGAAAACGGAGATTACAGTGCTATAGAGGAAATTAAAGGCGTTCAAAAAGTTCTCGTGTGGGATACGCACACTGATATTCAATGTGGCGGAGCAGGTTTTGGTCCCAGCACGCATTACTACGGGATTTTTTACTCCGCTGATGATGATTTGTGTGCAATTGATCTGGCGGGGCCAAAAGACAAACTGGTTAAGCACGGTGATGGCTATTTGTATCAAGAAGAAAGTGGTGATAATCGCTTTTATGTAGAGCCGCTTGGAAACCACTACTACTATTATGAAGCACATTTTTAACCAACAAATTCATTTTGTCGAACACAATAAAGCAACCCCGAAGGAGTTCAAAAAATCTTTCGGGGTTATCTCTTTGATTTCTGCGTATCAAATTTTCGCGCTAACGGACAGTCGAGGACGCCTGTCCCTACAAGTTGTAAACTTTCTTACGAGAAGACACCTTTAGGCAGTCTGTTTTCTTATTTTGTTTTATTCGTGTTCTGCTTGTTTTGCGTTTCGTTCTGCTTTTTGTTCTGGGGGTTATTTTCTTCTTTTTTCATTTCTGTTCTTGCGCGGTTGGGCACGGAAGGAGTTGCAACGTTTTTCTGTTCGTTTTTCATTTTTTCACCTCTTTTCTGAGTAATACAATTAGAGTTTAACCGTATTTTTTTATTTAATACGTGCACACTTTTATTTCAACTTCAAATTCACGAAGGCAAAATCGTTGACAATTCGGGCTTATTGTGGTATAATTGCTCTGTATGTTGCAAAATAATTGATTTCTAAAGACGAAAACAACAACACAATAACATTGATACAAACGCCCTTTACGGCGAATCGGAAAATACCGAACACCTGAGGAAAGGACATTTTCATAATATGAAAAATCAATTACTTCACGAAAGACACGATTTCAATAATATACGCGAACTTGTGGAATGGGCAGGCGATGCGTATGCGGAAAATATCGCGTATTCCTATAAAAACTCACCTCACGATAAGGAGACGGAAAGCGTTACTTTCCATCAACTCCGCCGTGACGTACGCGCACTCGCAAGTGAACTTCTCTCTATGGGATGCGCGGGCAAGCATTGCGTTATTATAGGAAAACTCTCATACGAATGGGCACTTACCTATTTTGCCGTACTTTCTATCGGCGGTGTGCTTGTGCCTCTTGACCGCGACTGGAACGAAGAAGACCTCTGTGACACGGCAAAAAACGCAGACGTTGATTTTCTTTTCTGCGATGAGGAAATAAAAGACAAGGCGAAGTATATCGACAAAAAGGCGAAAGTTCCTTCTTCTCCTGTATATCTTATGGCAAAGGATGAAAAGAAGAACATTCGTGCCTTGTGCGAATCGGGAGAAAAGAAATTCCAAAAGGATAACTCTCATTACTTCAATGCAGAAATAGACCCCTACAAAATGTCTCTGCTCGTTTTCACTTCGGGAACGACGGGAAAAGGCAAGGGCGTAATGCTCAGTCAAGACGCTATTATAAAAGACGTATGCTGTGTCACTCCTTATATTGACTTTTCCCGAAAGACGATAGGTGTTCTTCCCCCTCATCACACCTACGGTTCGACTATTATGTTTCTTGCACACGCGGTAATAGGCTCGGAAATTTATCTTTCCTCGGGACTCCGTTTCGTGCAGAAGGAACTCAAAGAGCAGAAACCCGGACATCTTGTACTTGTGCCCTTGTTCCTCGAAACTTTTTACCGCAAAATTCTCGCTAATATAAAAGACCAAGGAAAAGAAGACCTTGTCTTCCGTATGATAAAGGTAAGCAATGCGGCGAGAAAGGTGGGAATTGACCACAGAAGAAAACTCTTTGCGGCTATACGCGCAGCGTTTGGCGGTGAGGTGAAGACCATTATCACGGGCGGTGCACCGATAAATCCCGAAATAATTCATTTCTTTGATTCAATAGGAATAAGCGTATTAAACGGCTACGGAATAACCGAATGCGCTCCGCTTATCTCGGTTAACAGAAGCAGAAACATCGTACCTTTGAGCGTTGGAAACGTAATTGATATTGACGAAGTTGTAATAGACGATAAAAACGAAGACGGTGAGGGTGAAATTCTCGTCAAAGGTCCTAACGTAATGCTCGGCTACTACAAAAACGAAGAAGCAACGAAAAAGGCGATGAAAGATGGATTTTTCCGCACGGGAGACTACGGCAAACTTGACAAAGACGGTATTCTCTACATCACGGGAAGAAAGAAAAATCTGATAATTCTCTCAAACGGCAAAAACGTATATCCCGAAGAAATCGAAAACGCGCTCGTATCTACCCCGGGTATTCAGGATATTGTGGTATATGAAGGACAAAGCAAACGCGGAATTTCCTACAACGCAATAGTTGCGGAAATCTATCCCGACAAGGAGTTCTTACGCCAAAACGGAATTGAAACAGAAAACGCACCCGCATATTTTAAGCCGTATATCGACGCATTCAACAAAACTACGGTGGCATACAAAAAGATAAGTATAATAAAAGTGCGCGACGAAGAATTCCCGAAAAACACTCTCCGCAAAATTTTGCGTTTTAAACTCGACACAACGATAGAATAAAAGCAAACCAACAAAAAAATCAAGGCAGAAATGGAAGAAAAACCGCTTCTGCCTTTTTCTATGTGCTTAATTTGAGAAAAACGCAAAAATGACCTTTTTTGTAAACATTTCTTGACAAACTTGAAAGAATATGGTATAATTATTATATAAACAAAGCACCCAACATAGCAATTCTACTGTCAGTAGAGTTGTATTTTCGGAGTTTTTATTGAGGCTTTTGGAAAATTTGTTGTAGTTTTTATTGAGTTTTTTGAGGTTTTGTTATGGAAGATATTAAGTCTGTCATTGCGGGCAATATATCAAGTCTGCGTATCAGTTTCGGAATGACGCAACTTGAACTTGCGGAAAAACTGCACTACTCGGACAAAGCAGTATCCAAGTGGGAGCGCGGAGAATCCGTGCCCGAAATATCCACTTTGAAATCGCTTGCGGAACTTTTTTCCGTGACGGTGGATTTTCTCTTGCAATCCGACCACGATGCAAGAATATACGTCAAGCCTACCGCGAATACGAAAAAACGCAACCACTCGGTAATAACCGCTATGAGCATTCTTCTTGTATGGTTTGTCTCGCTTCTTTTCTACGTAGTAGTTGACATTTTCGCGCCTATGGAATACGCTTGGCTCGGTTTCATTTACGCTATACCGATAAGCACTGTCGTTTGGCTCGTTTTGAATTCTATATGGCTGAATAAACGCAGAAACTATTTTATCATTTCTATTCTTGCGTGGAGTGTTTTGCTCTCGGTGCATCTTACTTCTCTGCCTTTCGGTGCAAATATATGGCAGGTGTATATTCTCGGCGCGCCCGCGCAACTTGTCATTCTTCTGTGGTCGTTTTTACGCACGGGAAAAACTGAAAAGTAATATATTAACCCGATTTATCTTGACTTATATAAAAAACGCTTATGAAAACGGTTTTCGTTTATCATAAGCGTTTTTGTTTTGGTTATTAACAATTCTATTTGCTTTTTAATGCCGAGTGTGTTTTTTTCGGTTAAATATCGCTTTTATCGGGTTCAAAGCAAGGCATGAGTTCAAGTTTGAAGAGGTTTGCCTTGTGTTTTCTGTCTATGAGTTCTTTTTTCGCTTGGTCTTCTATTTTTCCTGTGCGGATATATTCGTCAAGTTCGGCATAGGTAAATCCGAGGTTGTCTTCGTCGGTTTTTCCGCAAAGTCCGTCTATCGGTGTTTTGTCAACGAGTTCGCGAGGAAGTCCGAGAAGGTAGCCTATTTCTTTCGCTTCTTTTACCGTAAGACGGGAAAGGGGGCTAAAGTCACCGACGGAATCGCCGTAGCGAGTTGAATATCCTACCCAATCTTCAGAGAGGTTACAAGTATTCGCCACTCTGCCGTTGCAACTCTGCGAGACGGCATAGAGAGTAGTCATTCGTACGCGAGGGGGGATATTCGTCACGGTCTGCGCCGTGAGTGCAAGGTCCTTGGGAAGACTGTTTTTAAGTCCTTCTACTGCGTCTTTTATATTGACTACGTAGTGCTTTATACCAAGGTGATTGACAAGCAAGTATGCGCAATCTATGTCGTGCTGTTCTCCGCAAGGCATAAGCACACCGATAACGCGGTCGCGACCGAGTGCTTCCACGCACAAAGCGGCAACTATCGAACTGTCTTTTCCGCCCGATATACCGACGACGGCATTGCAATCCTTACCGTTTTGCAAAAAGAATTCTCTTATCCAATTTACACATTCGTTTTTTACTTTTTCTGCGTTGAACATTTGTTTTCTCCTTGTTTTATATTATCGTAAATTGCTTATATAAAATTCAAAAAAGCGAATTAAAAATTTTCGTTTTGGTATCACACCGCGGTGGGTGCGAGAAGGTTAAAAGGAAATATAGGGATATTACGAAGTATTCCGAAAGCGATAATTACTGTAGCGACCGTTATTCCTACCCACCGTTTTTTCACCGTCAAGTCGGGAAGTTTGTCTTTACCGAGAAGAAATGCAAGGTAGATTTTCAGAGCATAGTATAGAACAAACGGCAAAATGAAAGGCAAAAGCGGATGGTAACGGAATGCCGCGTATATTTCTCCGTTTAAAAGCGATAAAAGTGCGCGCCCCGTGCCGCAACCGAAGCAATAAAGCCCCGTCGCGTGGTAAAATATGCAAGGTGGCGTTTTTTTCGTGAGATAGCAGAACAGAGCAAAAAGAATTGCACAAATCGGTACGCCTACCGAGACGATTATTCGCAAAACTTTTTTCTTATACAAATTCTGCATTCTCTGCTATCTCCTTTTTGTTTTCACACTTACCTATACCTACGATAATGCAAAAGAGAGATGGAAGCCATCCCTCTTTTTTACGCTTTACAGTAAACTCAATAGTAAAGTTCTCCCGATGACATACCGATAAGGCCTGCTATCACGAAAACAACGTAAAGAATTCCAACGATAACAAAACCGATGCTACCGATAAGGTTGCAGATTTTTGCACCCTTCAATTTCTTATCTTCTTCCGCTTTGGTAAACGCGTCTTTTGCAATGATAGTCAATATCAAGCCCGCGATACCGAGAGGCGTGCAGAGACAACAAAGATTGATTATAGACCAAATGAGCATACCGACGTTGAGCGCGCCCGTTGCTTTTGGAGGAGTATTATCGTTGAACGCGTTCTGAAGCAAAGTATCATTCTGTGCATTTTCCTGACTTGCACCGCAGGAAGAGCAAAACTTGCTATCGTCGCTTATATTAGCACCGCAATTTTTACAAAAAGCCATAAAAAGTTCTCCTATTCCGATTAAATCCAGATTATCAAACAGTGCGCGTGTGCGACACTTATTCTACGCATATTATACAATAGCGCGTAGGTATTTGTCAAGATTTTTCGCCTTTTAAAGAATATTTACGCCTTTTTTATCTGTTTTTGCCTCTTTTGGCTATATATTTTTGCAATTTGGGACAAAAATTTTTTCATATTTTATTGACACGGGGCAAGTTTTGTGTTAAAATATCACCGTATGAACGTCTTTTGACTACATATAATAATATTGCTATGATGAAGCGAGTACCGAAAGAGAGTATTCACAGAGAGCCGCGGCGCTGAGATGCGGTAGTATAACTTTCAGGGAAAAACACTTCGGAGCAGCGGAAGAAAGCCGATTTTTTCGGTTAGTAGAACCGCACCTCATCACAAAAATGATGATTTGAGTGGGCCGTTTTTTGACGGTCAATTTGGGTGGTATCGCGGAAGAACAGCCTTTCGTCCCATGAGTTGGGGCGATGGGCTTTTTGTTTTGCCCCGATGAATTATTTTCACTATGTTTTTTAATACTAAATTTACGATAAAATATCGGAGGATCAAAATTATGTTGAGAACACATACTTGTAACGAACTTAACACCGAGCATATCGGTAAGAAAGTCGTACTCACGGGTTGGATGGAAACCGTACGTGACCACGGCGGTGTACTTTTCGTCGACCTTCGCGACCATTACGGCGTGACACAGATCGTCTTTTCTGACGATTCTATGATTGCGGGAATGGCAAAAGAAACAGTTGTACTCGTTGAAGGCGAAGTAACAAAGAGAGCAGACGAGACAGTAAACCCGAAGATAAGCACAGGTCTTATCGAAGTACGCGCAGAAAAGATAGAGGTACTCGGACCTTGCAAACTCAATCTTCCTTTTGAAATTGACGCTTCTACCCTCACTCGCGAGGAAGTACGTCTTAAGTACAGATACCTCGATTTGAGAAATCGCAAACTCCACAACAATATCGTTCTTCGTTCTAAGATACTTTCCTACTTGCGTTCGCAGATGGAAGACCTCGGATTCCTTGAAATCCAGACCCCCATACTTACCGCATCTTCTCCCGAAGGCGCACGCGACTATCTCGTTCCCAGCCGTAAGCACAAGGGCAAGTTCTATGCACTTCCCCAAGCACCCCAGCAGTTCAAGCAGTTGCTTATGACGTCGGGATTTGACCGTTATTTCCAGATTGCGCCCTGTTTCCGTGACGAAGACGCACGTCAGGACCGTTCACCCGGAGAATTCTACCAACTCGACTTCGAAATGGCGTTTGCAACTCAGGAAGACGTATTCGAAGTAGCGGAGACTGTTGTTTATAACACGTTCACGAAGTTCTCCGACAAGAAGGTTTCGAAGCCTCCTTTCCGTCGCATCACTTTTGCTGACGCTATGCTCAAGTACGGCTCTGACAAGCCCGACCTTCGCAACCCTCTTATAATTCAGGATCTTACCGACTTCTTTGCGAAGCACGAATTCCTCACCATTAACGGCAGAACCGTTCCCTTCAAGAACAAACTCGTTCGCGGTATCGTTGCAAACTACCTTGTAAAGAAGGACGGCGACGGTGACGGTAAGAAAGCGTTTGAAAAGGCTATCGACGCTTATTCAAGAAGCATCGGTATGAAGTTCGGTATAGGCTACATCACCCTTGAAGACGGCGAGTACAAAGGTCCTATCGCGAAGTTCCTCACAGAAGAACAGAAAGCGGAACTTACAGAACTCGTTGGTATCAAGGAAGGCGAATCCCTCTTCTTCATCAGTGATTCCGCTTCCGTTATCAACCGTTTGTCAGGCGAAATGAGAACCTGGATAGGAAACGAACTCGGACTTATAAAGGACGATTCTTTCGAATTCTGCTTTATCGTAGACTTCCCTATGTACGAACTCAACCCCGAAACGAACAAGATAGACTTCACACACAACCCCTTCTCTATGCCTCAGGGCGGTATGGACGCGCTTCTCAACCGTGACCCGCTTGAAATATTCGCATATCAGTACGACATCGTATGTAACGGCGTAGAACTTTCTTCGGGTGCGGTGCGTAACCACAACCCTGAAATAATGAAGAAGGCGTTTGAGATAGCGGGTTACGGCGAAGAAGACCTCAAGGCGAAGTTCGGCGCGCTTTACACCGCTTTCGCATTCGGTGCGCCTCCTCACGCAGGTATGGCGCCCGGTGTTGACAGAATGATAATGCTTATCGCAGGCGAAGAAACCATCCGCGACGTTATCGCATTCCCGCTCAACGGAAACGCACAGGATCTTATGATGGGTGCGCCCGGTGAAGTTACGGAACAGCAACTCCGCGAAGTTCACATCAAAGTAAGAGACTAAAATATCCTAATAAAAGGAGTTTTGAATTTTTATGGAAAGAGATACGCTCAGAAGACTTGAGATGCTCAACCAATTAAGTCTCACAGAAGCACAAAAGGATGACGTTATTTCCTTCTTTGCAAAAAGAGACGCAGAACTTTCAACCATTAACGCAATTGATACGGAAAACGTTGAAAGAATGGTACACGTTATGCCTATTATGACCGTTGTACGCGAGGACGTTGTTGCACAGCCCTTTGCGCGCGAGGATCTTCAGGCAGGCGCACCCGAAACCGACGAGGGATACTGGTGTGTTCCCCGCGTTGTCGAGTGATTGGAGGAGTAATTAACAAATGAAAATATATACTGCAAAAAAAGATAACGTGTCCGCAAAAAATATAGTTGTGGACGATATGATACTGACGACCGATATGCCCACGTCGGCAGGCTCACGTATGCTTGACGGATACAAAAGCCTTGTCGGTTCTACCGCCGTTGACAAACTCACGGCGGCAGGCTACGGCATCGGCGGAAAGGCAGACGTAGGCGAGTTTTCTTTCGACCTTTTGGGAGAAAGTTCCTACAACGGCGCGTGTGTCTCCGACGGCAAACTTTCCTTTGCTTCTGCTGAGGTTCTTTTGTCAGGTGACGCTATGGCGACGGTAAACCTTGACGTAAACGGTACTGTACGCCGTGCAGCCGCACAAGCGGGACTTGTAAGCGTTAAGCCTACTTACGGCACAGTTTCCCGTTACGGTACCGTTCCCGTCGCTTGTTCGGGTGAGACTGTGAGCGTTATGGCTAATTCTGCCGACGCGTGCCGCGAAGTGCTCGAAGTGATAAACGGTCACGATGACAAGGACGGAACGAGCCTTTCGCAAGCAGACTGCGAAAAGATAAAGTCTGCAAAAGAAGTACGCCGTATAGCCGTAATAAAGTCTATTCTGAACGGAATAGACGAAACAACGAAAGCGAAAATCGACGCATTCTGCGAAGAAGCGAAGAAAAACGGCTTTGAAATATGCGAGATAGAAAACGAGATTATTCCCACCGCTCGAGTTGCTTGGAATATTCTTATGTCTGCGGAACTCTGCAACAACGTATCACGCTACGACGGTGTAAAATTCGGATACCGCGCGGAAAACTTCTCGGGTATTGACGAACTTTATACAAACAGCCGTACAGAAGCATTCGGCGAACTTTTGAAAACTGCTATACTTTTCGGCTCTGAAACACTTTCAACCGAAAACTATATGAAAGTATACGACAAGGCTCTTCGCACGAGAAGAGTTATAGTTACGGAATTTGCAAAGATATTTGAAAGTTTTGACGCAGTTCTTATGCCTGCTTGTTCAAAGATGGCATACACGGAAGAAGACGTAAAGGCGAACAAGTATCTCTGCTTTGAAGAAAACGCATACACCGCGCCCGCATCGATTACGGGACTTCCTGCGGTTGTTGTCGGCGGAGTTCAACTCGTCGGTCCTTCATTCTCCGAACTTTCACTTCTCTGCGTAGCCGAAAAACTTGACAAGAAAGGGGATAAATAATGGGATACGAAACCGTCATTGGTCTTGAAGTACACGTAGAACTTGCGACCAAATCAAAGATTTTCTGCTCTTGCTCTGCACATTCTTACGGCGCAGAACCTAACGAGCACGTCTGCCCTGCTTGCTGCGGTATGCCCGGTATGCTCCCCGTTGTAAACCGCCGTGTAGTTGACTTCGGTATGAAGGCAGGTTTGATGCTTAACTGCCATATCAACCGCACGACAACTTTTGATAAAAAGAGTTACTACTACCCCGACCTTCCCGCTGCTTATCAGACTACACAGTGGTTTGCTCCCGTTGCGGTAAACGGTTTGGTAGAAATTGAAACTTCAAAGGGTAAAAAGAACGTACGCATTAAGCAGATACACATGGAAGAAGACGCAGGAAAACTCGTGCACGATATACGCGAGGACACAACGCACGTTGACTTCAACCGTACAAGTGTTCCGCTTATCGAGATAGTAAGCCAGCCCGACCTTTCAAGCGCGGAAGAAGTTGAAGCGTATCTTGAAAGACTCAAGAACCTTTTGCGTTTTGCAAAGGTGGCAGAGTGCGAAATGGCTCACGGAACTATGCGTTGCGACGTTAACCTTTCCGTTCGTCCCGAAGGCAGCGACAAACTCGGCGTTCGTACCGAGATGAAGAATATGAACTCAATAGAGGCTATAAAGAGAGCCATTGAGTACGAAACTGCGCGCCACATTGACGCAATTGAAAACGGCACGGAAACTCTCGTTCAGGAAACGAGACGTTGGGACGATATAAAGGGCAAGAGTTACGCAATGAGAACAAAGGAAACGGCAGGCGACTACCGCTACTTCCCCGACCCTAACGTAATGCCCGTAGTTATCGACGACGAATGGTATAACTCCATAGTTGATTCACTTCCAGAATTGCCCGAAGTTAAACGCGAAAAATATATAGGCTACGGTCTTGGCGAATATGATGCAGAGCAACTTACAAAGAGTATCGCGCTTTGCGAGTGCTTTGAAGGTGCTTTCGCTGTTTGCAACAATGCAAAAGATGCGGCAAACTGGATGATTTCCGAAGTTATGAGCATACTCAACGCAAAGAAGATGACCTACGATATGCTTAATATCGACGGCAAGGCGCTTGGCGAACTTATTATGCTTGTATCAAGCGGTAAGGTTGGCCGTGTGAACGGAAAGAAGATACTTTCCGCTATGTTTGACGGCGAGGTTGCTTCTCCTGAAAAGTACGCAGAGGAAAACGGACTTATCGTATCTAACGATACAGGTCTTATCGAAAAGGTTGTTGCGGAAGTTGTTGCATCCGACCCGAAGGCAGTAAGTGACTTCAAGGGCGGTAAGGAAAAGGCTCTTATGTCACTTTTCGGCAGATGTATGAAAGAACTCAAAGGCAACTGTGACCCTCAAGTATTGAGAACTATACTCATTGACCGTATTAACAGTCTTTAATTTATAAGAGGTGTAATATGTTTTTTAAGGAATTTGAATTGCCGACAGAACCCAAGTTCAATGACCTCACAGTAAGTATTCTTGACTTTGGCGCAAAGGCAGATAACGCAACTGACGCATCGGTCGCTATAAACGAGGCTATGCTTCACGTATCGAAAAATGGCGGTGGTAAGGTAGTAATTCCCGAAGGCGTATATTTTTCAAAGCCTATCACTATGCAAAGCAACGTAAATCTTCATCTTGAAAAGGGTGCGAAGATAAACTTCACCGACAAACTTGAAGATTTTCTTCCCGTTGTATTCACGAGAATCGAGGGCGTAAGATGTTACAGTTTCCGTCCTTTGATATACGGTTCAAACATTGAAAACGTGGCTATCACGGGTGAAGGTGTATTCAACGGAAACGGTCAATGGTGGTGGAAATCCGACGAGCGCAAAAACAAGGGCGGCGCAAGATCGTCGGGTGCGGCATCGGGCGACCTCATCAATATGGCTGCGGCAGGTGTTCCGATAGAAGAACGCGTATTTGACACCGAAGAAAGCGGTATGCGTCCTTACTTCTTGCAACTTTTGTATTGCAAGAACTTACTTATCGAAGGTGTCAGATTCATAAACTCGCCTTTCTGGTGCGTATGCCCCACTTTCTCTGAAAACGTTATCATAAGAAATGTTTCGTTCCTTTCACCTAAGAGAAGCCACAACACAGACTCGGTAGACATAGACAGTTGTAAAAACGTACTTGTCGAGGGGATCAGAGTTGACTGTTCTTCTGACGACGGTGTCGTAATTAAGTCGGGACGCGATATTGACGGTATTCTCGCAGATTGGCCGACGGAAAACGTGCTTGTACGTAACTGTCACTTCCATTGCTCAGGCGGTACTGTTGCTATAGGAAGCGAAACGTCCGGCGGTATCAAAAACGTACACATCCACGATATAACGAGCGACAAGACTAACAATATAGTAAACATCAAGACAGCGCCCGGCAGAGGAAACGTTATTGAAAACATCTTTATAGAAAACGTAAAGTCTACTACTTCTATAAGCAGTGTTAGCATTACTTCAAAATATTGGCTCAAGAAGGGCGACGAGCCTTCCTTCGAGAATATGCCTACTGTCAGAAATATTCACTATAAGAACATTGATATCGGTCTTTGTTACCACGGGTTGAAAGTTCAGGGTTGGCACAAATATGAACTCCAGAACATTTATCTTGAAAACATCAAGATTAAGTGTCTTGAAACAACGGCTACTATCGAAAACGTTGACGGCTTGCACATAGACGGTATTGACATTTCTCTTGACAAAGAGAATTGGTTTGACTGGAAGACACACGGACAATTAGGTCTTGAAGAAAACTAAAAATAAAAACGGCAAGGAAATAAATCCTTGCCGTTTTTTTATATCTGAAGTCCTGCGTTTTTCATATTATTTACTATGGTTGCTTTTTCTTCTTCCGTGTAGCGTTTCATCGGGAAGGTGGGGTTTCCTACGGCGAAGCCCATAGCCTCCAAAAGCAACTTTGTCGTGGGGATATTCGCGTATTGGTGAAGCACGCCGATTATGCGGTCTGCCTTCGACTGTGCTTTTTGCGCCTCTTCCATATTTCCGAGAATGAAATTGTCGTATATTTCTTTTATCGTATCAAACATAAAGTTGTAAGTCGAGCCGATACCGCCGTCTGCGCCTCCAGAGAGTCCC
>JAZOLR010000094.1:0-9095 GCA_045653255.1 Eubacteriales bacterium
CTTTTCGGGAACTATAAAAGAAAACCTCAAATGGGGTAACGAGAATGCAACCGATGAGGAAATCGAGGAATTTGCAGCATATGCACAGGCACATAATTTTATTTCGGATTTTACCGAAGGTTATGATATGCAGCTTGGTCAGGGCGGTGTAAACGTATCGGGCGGACAGAAGCAGAGACTTTGTATCGCTCGCGCTCTGCTAAAAATTCCGAAGATACTTATTCTTGACGTCTCGACAAGTGCAGTCGATACCGCAACGGAAGCGGAAATCCGCAAGTGCTTCAAAAATGAACTCTGCGACACCACAAAGATAATTATCGCTCAAAGAATTTCATCTATCATAGATGCAGACGAGATAATAGTTATGAATGACGGTAAGATAAGCGGAGTCGGCACACACGAAGAACTGCTTAAAACAAACAAAGACTACCGAGAAATATACTGCTCGCAGACAGATACAAAAGAGGAGGACGTGATATGAAAACGAGAAATCTTGAAGAACTTTCACGCAGATATAACACCAATCCTCACGCAAAGAACGGCGGACGAGGTCCCGGCGGTCCCGGATTTGGACCGAGGGGTCACGGTCCGCACGGAATGGGCGGCGGCGGAAAGCCAAAAAACACAAAAGCGACTATTTTCCGACTTCTCGGATATATTTCCGCATACAAATACCGCCTTATCGTCGTTCTTTTCTGTATGCTTGCGGCTACCGTCTCTCAACTTATCGGTGGATATATGCTCCGTCCTATTATAAACGAGATAGCAAACACGGAACTTTCAGTTGCCGAAAGAATGTCCAATCTTGTGCTTAAACTGTGTATACTCGGCGGTGTATATCTTATCGCGGTTATATGCACCTACTTGCAGGCGAGACTGATGCTCGGCATTTCTCAGGGTGCTATTGAGAGAATAAGAAACGACCTTTTCTCAAAAATGCAGACTTTGCCCGTCCGTTTCTACGATACCGAAAACAACGGTGAAGTAATGAGCCGTTTCACAAACGACGTCGACAATATCGGTATGATGCTCGACCACTCCGCAATAAGTCTCATTTCGGGAATTATCACACTTGTCGGAACGCTTGGATTTATGGTATACACGAATATATGGCTGACGCTTATTACCGTATTCTTTTTACCTATTTTCCTTTTCCTTGGCGGCGCTATCGCAAAGCGTTCAAGAAAATTCCACTCCGCGCAACAAGCGGCACTCGGCGCTTTGAACGGTTACGTTGAAGAATCGGTAAGCGGTCAAAAGGTCGTAAAGGTTTTCAACCACGAAGACGAATGCGAAGAAGAATTCGGACTTCTCAACAATGACCTTCGCCACAAGCAGATAAACGCGATGTTCTTCGGCGGTATAATGGGTCCTATTATGGGTAACACAAGCCAGATAAGTTACGCTATCACGGCAGGTGTCGGCGGTATTTTGTGCATTCTCCGTCTCTTTGACATCGGAGGTCTTGCAATATTTCTAAACTATTCGCGTCAATTCTCGCGCCCTGTGAATGAACTTTCTATGCAGACGTCAACTATCTTCTCTGCCCTTGCAGGTGCTGAACGAGTATTCGCTATTATGGATAGAGAACCGGAAGAGCCCGATGCGCTTGATGCTATTGATATGCCCGATATGAAGGGTAACGTAGTATTGACCGACGTAACTTTTGGTTACAATCCCGACAAGACCGTATTGAAAAACATTTCTCTCTACGCAAAGCCCGGTCAAAAGATTGCGTTTGTCGGGTCGACGGGGGCAGGCAAAACCACGATAACGAATCTTTTAAACCGTTTCTACGATATAAATTCAGGCGAAATAACGATTGACGGTGTGGATATAAAGAATATAAAGCGCGAGTGCTTGCGTAAGAATATTGCAATGGTTCTTCAGGACACGCATCTGTTTACGGGAACGGTAATGGAAAATATCCGTTACGGCAGACTTGACGCGACGGACGAAGAAGTTATTGCGGCGGCGAAACTCGCTTCTGCACACTCGTTCATTATGCGACTTGAAAACGGATATGATACGATGCTTGAAGGCGACGGCGCAAACCTCTCACAAGGCCAGCGACAACTTCTCAATATTGCAAGAGCGGCGATAAGCCACGCACCCATACTCATTCTTGACGAGGCGACAAGTTCCGTCGACACAAGAACGGAACGCCACATCGAACACGGTATGGACAGACTTATGCAAAACCGTACTACTTTCGTTATCGCGCACAGACTTTCCACAGTACGAAACGCAAACGCGATAATGGTGCTTGAAAAAGGAGAGATAATCGAACGCGGAAACCACGAAGAATTGCTCGCACAAAAGGGCAGATATTACGAACTTTATACGGGAATGTCCGAACTCGACTAAAAAGGGGCTATCGTATTTTGGTGAAACAACAAGAGAATTTTTAATTCTATTTGTGTTACTATACAGTCCTTTTCATAAGTACAAACTCAATTTATAGAAAAAAGGTGTCTTCAAAATGAAGACACCCTTTTTATGTAGTTAAATCTCGGAAACCTTAAATTCTACAAAGAATTTTGCCTTTTCGCCCGATTTCAATATTTTGTAGTCTATTCCTTTACTGAACTGTGTCGTACAAGGTTCAAGACCGAGAGCATAGTCTCCGCTTGCCATACTTCTCCATTGGAGAAAATAAGGCAAAGTTTCTTTTGAATACGTGAGTGTGAATGCCTTGCCGAGTTTTTCGTTTACAAGCGATACAGAAGGCTTGGCGAGGTTGTGGAAATAACAAGTCTCCGTCGCACCCGCTATATCGTCACTCATAGAGAGTGCACAGTTTATATTCTTCTCTGCCCAATCGTTGCACGGTGTAGTAGAGGTAATATCCGCTACAACCTTTGCGCCCTCGTCAAGCATCGGGTACCCGACGTTTACGTGGTACATAAGGCAATACTGTGCATCGGTATACGCGCAGTTTGTAAGAGTATCTTCAAGCGTTACTTTATCGTCTCCTATTGCAGAAGTATATTTTCTGTGCATAACTAGATTTTCACCGAAGAGTGTAGTTTGACGGACAAGCGCTTCTACGACTATGCCGTTTTCGTCACATTCTGCGCGAAGAATTTCCGCGCTCTGTTTGTGAAACAGTCCGTGTTGCTCATATCCTTCTTTGTTGCCGAGAATATCAAGTCCGCAAGTGTAGAGCATTCCGCCTTCAAAGCGGCGAGGGAATTTATCGTCTTTTTCTACAAAGCCGTTTTTTGAGATGAAAGAAACGTTTTGACCGCAATGATACAACTGCATTATATCAAGAGCGCGTGATGCGTTCAAAAGAAAACGAATTTTACCGTTGTCGCAGTCAACAACGTCAAGTCCGCGCGACGCGCCTTCCGTCATAGTATAACGTCGCACGCTTGCCACTTGGCAGAGATTTGAAATTTTACCGTTCATTATATATCTCCTTTTGGTTTTTTATCTCACTTTTCTTTTGCACAAAAAAAGTTAAAGAAAGCAAATATTTTTTGTTTTCAGGAGCGGATAGTTTTAGCGAAACTGTCCACTAATCACTGTTCACCGTTCACTAACTTTGCTACAAACTGTCCGTTATACTCGTCAAGGAACGCTTCTGCGTTTTTGAACATTGTAACGGTTACTTCATTGCCCTTGTATGCAAATTCCGCAGAGAAGTTTCCAAGATAACGGTCAATTATCTGAACGCGGAGCGACAAAGTGCTTTCGCTTATCCAAGCACCAGATGCCGCGCATTTATACATAAATCCGTTTGTTGTGGGGCGTGTGCCGTATTCATCGGAATATCCGAGTTGCGGGAATTTTCCAAATTCGTTGTACTTTAAGCCAAAGGGCAAAACCTTGTCTCCTTGCGCGTTTGTGTAACGGAATTCACACTTTCCGTCATCACCGAAGCAAAGCGAGAATTTCGTTATTTTCTGCGGATTTTCCTTCTCGCAAACGTAGGTTTTTCCGTTTATTTTTTCCTGCAGGGGTGAGAACATTTCTCCTCTTGCAACTATGAGTTTGAGGTCACTTGTTGCCTCTTCAAGTTCTTTATATGCTTTTTCGTCTTCCTGCAAGGGGGATTTTTCCATATTGTCAACAATCAAGTCGAAATAACGGTCTGCTATGAAATCGCCTGCCGCAGTCGAGCCCTGGTTATCTGCCGTGCAAACGAAGATGGTATCGGTTTCGGGGTCTACTATCGTAAACTGACAACCCATTCCGTTGAAGAAGAAACCGCCGTGAGAGGTGTTCCATATCTGATAGCCGTAGCCGTAGAGTTGGAAAGTGCCGTCAATATTTATTCTTTCGTGAGGCACTAAACTCGAAGTTGCGGTGCGAAGATACTGCTCGTTCATAAGTCGCTTTCCGTTCCATTCGCCGTAATTCGCAACGAATCTGGCAAACGATGCCATATCGCGAGGGGTACAAACAAGTGCGCTATCACCCCAAGAATCGCCGTTTCTCGTTTTCAAAATAGTCGCGGTTTTAAAAGTGCCGAGGTGAGAAAAGATTTTCTCGTACATATAATCGAACATCGGCTTGCCTGCGAGTTTTTCAACGAGTGAGCAAAGCACTTGGCTGCCCGGGCTATCGTATTCCCAATGTGTGCCTGACGGATGAGTTGCGGAATTATGATTGAGATAAAGATGCGTGCGGTCGGGGTCTGAGTTTATAAACCAGTTTGGCGTTCTTCCGCAAGTGCACATCATAAGCATATCGCGTATAGTCTGACGGGCGAGATATTCGGGCACTTCGCCGTCTATCTTTTCGGGAAAATGTGAAACTATAGTATCGTCAAGAGAGAGTTTTCCCTCTTCTTCAAGCAAACCTATCGCAACGCCTACGTAACTTTTCGTCTGTGAGTACATTCTGTGGTTGGTATCGCGGTCAAACGGCGCCCAATAGTATTCTGCAAAGAGTTTGTCACCTTTCATCATAAGTACGCTATGCATATTGACGTAATGGCGTTGAAGTTCGTTTATGTATTTTTTAACGTACTTACTGCTTACGCCTGCCTGTTCGGGTGTAATTCTTTCAAACATTGTTTTCTCCTCTTACGTGTGAATTTTGTAAACTTTTATTTGCTTTTTTCAGAAATCAATCCTTGTTGTTAAATGTGTTGATGTGATACCAACCTTGAAGTTTCGGTGTGACAATGCAGTCGTCGGAAAAAAATTCGTTGCGTTCAATTTTCATCAAATCTGCCGTTTCCTTGTTTGAAAACGCGATACCGTCGCCGCCTATTACTGTGTTTCCGATAAACTCGTTGCCAAGGGGTAAAAACATATCGTTTTCCTCTATGTTGTAGAGTTCGGGATAGGATTTCTTCCATCTTTCGTTCTTGTAATCCACTTCTCCCATTCTCTGCAAAAGTCGGGGCGGAAGTCGTTTCCACTTTCCTGCTCTGTCATCGCATTTCAAAGCGACGCGGCAGTTTTTGAACACGTTGCGGTAGAATTTGTAGTCTCTGCCGCCGCCAAGTTCAATTGCCGCAAAGGAAATATTCGCGAATACGTTTCCGTAGACTTCGGCACTTGACACCGCATCGTCGAAATAAAGTCCGCGGCATCCAAGACCGTTTAGTCCGTTTAGGTTGTGAATGTAGTTATAACATATACGGTTTCCGCGGAAAGTGTAGTTTCTTCCCGTATATATTGCTCCTGCGTCGTGAGACTCGTAGCACGCGTTGTCTATTTCGTTATTCACTATTTCGTGGTTGTTTCCGCTATACATTATTCCCGTATGGGGGACGTTGTATATTTTATTTTCATAAACGCGCGCGCCGACTCCGTCTATTTCTATCGCCGCCATATACGAGCGGTGGAAAGTGCCGACTTCGGTTATGTCGTTTTTATACGCTGTGTTTTTTGACGATAAGAGTTTTTCTCTATCGCCGCCGCGAAGAGAAATTCCTCCGCCTGCGGTATAGGAGATTTTACAGTTTTCAACCGCCATATAGGTTGAATTGTCGCATACTATACCCCACGCGCCGACGTTTTTTACTTTTAGGTCTTTTACTGTGCATTTGTAGGAATTTTCAAGTCGCACACCGCAACCGCGGCACTCGCCTATATCAAATCCTTCAATCTTTATGCATTCTCTGCCGTCTGCGTAGAAAATATCGTTACATACGGAAATGTCAACGTAGGTCTGGTCTTCGTAGGGGATGAGCGAGAGCGTACCGTTTTCGCGGTCTATCACCCATTCGCCTTTCTCACATAGTGCCTCGCGCACGTTGAGTGCGGCAAAACGACCGCCTTTTCCGTCTTTATTCGGGCGGTAGCCGAAAGTGTGGTAAGGCTCGTCGACTTTGATTTCTCCCGTTTCAAAATCAAGAGATTCTATTTTGTGTCGCTGGGTTGCCCAGTCCCAACACCAATAGCCGTTCAAAAGAATGTTTTTATAGGATTTCCAAGTTTTTACTATATCGTCTTCCGCTATGAATTTTCCTTCTGCTATTCCGTCGGTTTCTGTTTCTGCGTCGGAATTTTCCTTTCCGCAGACTTCTTTTATGTTTATAAACCCTTCTTTCGGGTAGCGGCATATAGGCATTCTTTTTTCTTCATAGAAAAGTTCAAGTCCCAAGCCCTCTTCGTAAAGTCGCGGTTTCGGTATATCATACACGCGCCAATAGTCCGCATACGGTCCGCCGCCGAATTTTCCCATATCGGTAATGCCGACTTCAGAGAGCGGAATAACCACTGTGCCGTCTTCTTTTTTATAGGGTGAGAGCATAACTCTCAATGAGCCGCGGATTTTCGCGCCGTTTCCGTACAGATGCACACCGTCGGCAGAAAGGTCAACGGTTTCTGTAAATCTATAGGTTTTCGGCTCAAACTCAATATCGAAATGTTCTTCTTTCGTCTCTTTTGCACGATTTAATGCCGCGAGAAATTCTTGTTCTGTCGCTACTTTTATCTTGTTTATTTTCAGTTCCATTTTTCACCTCAAGAAGTCACAAAGTTCTTTTGTGTATTCGGGAATGGTTTCTTCGTGCTCAACGACGAATGAACTCACCGCTATCGCTTTTTTGAGTGAGACTTCTACCGTATCGCCTTTTAAGTAAGATGCAAGATAAGTAGCCGCGAAACTGTCGCCTGCGCCAACCGTTGACACAACGCGGGCGCGAGGTTTTTCGGAATAGGTGACTTTGTCTTCTTCTCTATCGTAGACGAAAGCGCCGTCTGCGTCAAGTGTCATTATGACCTGACGCAAAGAGTATTTTTCTGCAAGGGCGCGGCAGAGTGTTTCGCCTTCGCCTTCGCCTTCGCATATACCGAGTGCGGAAAACACGCCCGCTTCTTCTCTGCTCACCTTGAGAATAGTCGCTTTTTCAAGTGAAGTTTCTATTACCTCTTTCGAGTAATAATCCTGACGGATATTTATGTCAAAGAAAACTTCTTTGTATCCACCGAGAGATATAAGTTCTCTCAATGCGTTTCTTGCCTTTTCGCCTCTTTGCGCAAGTGTGCCGAAATAGAGAGCATCATAGCCTTCTTTCGCTATCTCTTTCGCTTTTTCGGGCAGATAGGTATCGTCATACGCCCCCTCTATAAGATTGTATGAGGGAACACCGTGCGTGTCAAGAGTTACAAGACATCTTCCCGTAGGCAAGTCCGACTTTGTTACAAGGTCTGCCTTTACTTTGCGTTTTTTCATTTGTGCGAGTGCGTCTATGCCAAGTTCATCGTCGCCGATAGCACAGACAAGATAGCCGTCTGCGCCCTGCGCCACCGCGTGCGAGACGAAATTGAAAGGCGCACCGCCGACAACGGATTTATGTACGAACACGTCAAACAGTATTTCGCCGAACGAAACTATTTTCATTTTTGTAAACCTCACTTTACATTTTAACAAAAGTTATAATAATTCCGAGAATAACCAGGAGTGCGCAGAAAAGTCTGTATAGAATGTTTTTCTCACGGAAGAAAATCTTTCCGAGCAGGATAGCGACTATAACCGACGACTGCTTTATTACGGACATCACCGTCATTTTACTGTCGGGATCTGCGTTTGCTATAAAGAGTGCGCGGTCTGCCGCGATAAACAAAACGCTCATCACGGGAATTGCGTAGTTTTTACGCAACGTGCAGAAGTCCACTTTCGTGCGTGATATAAGAAGATAAAGACCGTAATAAGAAGTCAAAAACAACATATACCAGAATTGAAGTTGCGAGGAATTTATTCCTCCGCCGCTAAGCAGAAGTTTGTCCATCAGTCCCGACGTTGAGTTGAAAAGGCAGTAAGCAAGAGTTATAAAAATATATACCGTCTTTACCTTTTTTCCGTCGCTATCGTTTTTCTTGAAGTTGACAAGAAACAAAGCAAGTGAAACAACCAAAAGTCCGATTATTTGAAACACGCCCATCGTCTCGTGCACGAAAATGACACCGAGAAGCGTCGAAAATATGAGTTGTCCCATATCGACAACACTGTATATACTGACAGGCAATCGTTTGAGCGCATACGCGGACATCATCCAACCAAGAAAGATGATAAAGGATTTGAGCGCGCACAGAAAATAATACTTCGGTTGTAAATCGAATATACCGTGTGAAAAAGGAATGATAATTATAAACGCGATAAGTGTATAGAAAAAGAGGACTTCTGCTGTCGAATTTTTTGTCAGAGCCTGCTTTTTCAGTATTTCCCTCGCGCCTTTTACAAGTCCGTAAAAGAGGACGAGCAACACCCAAGTTTCCATTTCACACCTTCTTTTCACAAGTTAATTACATTCTACCACCTTTTTTCAAAAAATACAATATATTACAGATGTTTTTAATATATAAATATATTAAATTTGCACATTTTTTGCAAGCCGTTGACTATATCCGAAAAAAATGTTAAAATGTAGTGAGTGAATTTCCCCTTATGCGCGAATAATAAGCGAAAAGTCCGAAAGGAGAAAGAAAAAATGGGCAACGGTGAAAGTAGCTACCGCCGTTTCCTCGACGGCGACGAGTCGGCTTTTTCCGAAGTAATCGACGTATACAGAGATAGCCTTATCTTTTTTATCAACAGATACGTGCAAAATCTCTCGGTTGCAGAGGAATTGGCGGAAGACTGTTTTGTCGCTCTTGTGGTATATCCGCGTCGATATAACTTCAAAACAT
>JAZOLR010000095.1:0-8089 GCA_045653255.1 Eubacteriales bacterium
TTTAATGCCGTATGTACTTTAGCGTATAACGCAACCTTTTCTTCTTTTTCGAAATGATGCAGACTTTTCACTGATACAGCGGCATCAAACACATTCTTGCCGAGAGACGCATCAAAATATGATCCGTGTATCAAGGTTATATCCTTGCCAACAAATTTTCGTTTGAGTTCAGATAACATTCCTTGCGAAAGATCAATTCCTGTTACCCTTGCCGTTGGGTTAAACGCATAATACTCTTGCAGTTCCAATCCCGTACCACATCCCAAATCAAGTATTTGGCAGTTTTCGGAAGTCGGCAATTGTTTTGCTGTAAAGGGATAGAACTCGTTTGCGGATTCAATGTTGGTCATCATATGCTCATCATATCCGTCAAGTCGTGCTTCAAAGAAATCGCTCATTTTTTCAAGCATACATAACCTCCTACAAATTCGGGATTTTCGGTGAGTCTATTATATCACACTTTTTTAAATAAATCAAGGCGTAGCCTTGTATATCATCCGCAACTTGTTGCGGTATATCGTCAATGCGGAGCATTGTATATCATCATTTCGAAAGCGATACAACCTACGGTTGATGATATACGCCTGCGGCGATGATATACACGCTAAAGCGTGATGATATGCCATTGCTTTCGCAATGGATAAACAAAAAAGGAACTTTTGGTAGACAAAAGTTCCTTTTTTGTTGGCGGAGAAGGAGAGATTCGAACTCTCGAACCCTTTTAGAGGTTACACGATTTCCAATCGTGCGCGCTCGACCAGCTACGCGACTTCTCCGTAAGTCGTCGTTTGCTTAACAACGATATATATTATACACAAACAGATAGCAAAAGTCAAGTAGTTTTTCAAAAAAATTTTGTCTATCTATTGACTTTTTTGACAAAATTTCATATAATACTATTAATTGCAAAAAATGTTAGGAGTGTTTTACTGTGGAAGTCAAAGTGGTGAAGTTTGGCGGAAGTTCTCTTGCCAACGCCAATCAATTTAAAAAAGTTGCAGAAATTGTAAAAGCAGAAAAATCAAGAAGGTACGTTGTAGCCTCTGCACCCGGAAAGCGTTTTTCTGGAGATGAGAAGGTTACCGACCTTTTATATAAATGTCATGATCTCGTTTCGACCGGAAAAGATTGTAGTGAAGTATTTGCCGAGATTTCTCAGAGATATCGCGATATTGTCAATGATTTGAAAATTGAAACGGAACTTGAAAAAGAACTCGCAACTGTAAAGGCTACAATTGATACAAATCCCGGAAGCGATTATATCGCAAGCCGTGGAGAATACCTCAACTCGTTCATACTTGCTGCATATCTTGGTTTTGATTTCATTGATGCGGCTTCCGTTATCAGATTTAATTCCGAAGGCGCGTACGATGCAGAAACCACGAATGCTATTTTGGCAGGAGAACTCAAAAAGCATGAATATGCAGTAGTTCCCGGTTTTTACGGTGCAATGCCCAGCGGAAAAATCAAAACTTTCTCTCGCGGTGGATCCGATATAACAGGTTCAATAGTTGCTCGCGCTGCTATGGCTGATATATATGAAAACTGGACGGACGTATCAGGTTTCCTTATGGCTGACCCTCGCTGTGTTGAAAATCCGAAGCCGATAGACGTCATCACTTACACTGAATTGCGCGAACTTTCATATATGGGTGCTACAGTTCTTCACGAAGATGCTATTTTCCCCGTAAGATTTGCAGGTATTCCGATAAACATTAAAAACACCAACGCCCCTGAAGATAAAGGCACTATGATCGTTCCTGTTGCTGCACCTAGTGAAACTGACGATGTCATTACAGGCATTGCGGGCAAGAGAGGTTTTTCAATAATTTCAATTGAAAAGGATATGATGAATTCCGAATACGGCTTTGGAAGAAAAGTTCTTGAAGTTCTTGAAAACAACCACATTCGTTTCGAACACCTCCCCTCAAGTATTGATACAATGTCTGTAATAATCAGCACAAACGACATTTCGGGAATACGCGAAAAAATCCTTGATGAACTTTGCAAAGCGGTAAATCCCGACACCATTTCTATTGAAGACGGTATCGCCTTAATAGCGATAGTTGGTCGCGGAATGGTAAAAGCAAAGGGAACTGCAGCAAGAGTATTCAATTCCGTGGCACAAGCATCTATCAACATAAAAATGATAGACCAAGGCTCTAGCGAGTTGAATATTATTATTGGCGTTGACGAGGCCGATTACATTGACACCATTCGTGCTATTTACAAAGAATTTATCAAATAAACAATTAAATCCCCTTTGGATTAAACCGAAGGGGATTGTTTTTTATTCAATTACGTCAAGCACCAAACTTTGCAGTTTGGGTGCGCTGTCCGAAAACACAACAGCACCAAAATATGCATCTTCTATTTTTTCTTTTTCTTCAATCTTTTTTGTGTATATAGTTGCTAATTTGTCTCCTGCCTTAACGTAATTTCCTGTTTTTGCATATAATCTGATTCCCGCAGACAAATCTATCGTATCTTTTTTGCTTTCTCGACCTGCGCCTGCAATAGATGCGCATATACCTATCTTTTCTGTGTTCATGGAACAAATATATGCATCTTTCTTTGAGATTATATCAAAACTGTATTCCGATTTTGGCAAAAACGAATTTCTTTTAACGAGTTTCTCGTCTGCACCTTGGGCTATTATCCATTCTTCGAATTTTTCGAGAGCCTTTCCGCTATATAGAACTTCTTTGACTTTCTCTCTTGATTCGTCCATAGAATATCCAAGCGACAATTCTGCCATTTTTGATGCGAGAGTTATACAAATTTCCGTGAGGTCTTTTTCACCCTTACCGCGCAAAACCTCTATTGATTCTTCAACCTCAAGAGAGTTTCCAATACATAAACCGAGAGGAATATCCATATTCGTTATTATAGCGCATATATTCCTTTTGCATCCTTTACCAATTGAAACCATAGTTTCTGCAAGTTTTCGGGCATCATCTAAAGATTTCATAAACGCACCACTGCCAATCTTTACGTCTAAAACGATAGAGTGAGAGCCTGCCGCAATTTTTTTGCTCATTATGCTTGATGCAATGAGTGAAATATTGTCAACGGTAGCAGTAACGTCGCGCAAAGCGTAAATTTTCTTATCTGCGGGTGCTATGTTTTCGCTTTGGCCTATAACTGCAACGCCTACTTTATTCACTTGAGAAATGAAGTCTTCTTTTGAAATGGTGGTGTTGAATCCTATGATTGATTCCAGTTTGTCAACTGTGCCTCCGGTGTGACCTAGACCTCTGCCTGACATTTTCGCCACTTTTGCGCCAAGCGCCGCCAAGATAGGTGTCACAACAAGTGTCGTTTTGTCACCGACGCCGCCCGTGCTATGTTTATCAACTGTCAATTTCCCGAATTGTGACAAATCAAGCATATTGCCGGATTTTGCCATTTCCATTGTCAACGTCACGGTTTCGCGCTCGTCCATTCCTCTGAAATATATAGCCATCATCAATGCAGAAACCTGATAATCAGGTATATTTCCGCTTACGTAATTTTCTATAACAAAGCGAATTTCATCATCGGTTAAGGGATTGCCGTTTCTCTTTTTTAGAATAATATCATACATTCTCATTGAAAGAGCCCCCTTATTCTAAATTGTGCGAAGAAAAAGCAAACGGAACAAGTTCGCTCAAACGAACAGTTTTGGTTTCTTTTTCCGAGATGAGCAGTATTTCAAAAGTGTCGTAGTCGCAGAATTCAAGCATTACTTGTCGGCAGACACCGCAAGGCGGAAAGAAGTCGGTAAAAATTCCGTCCTTTTTGCAAACTATTGCTATTGTAACGAAGTCATTCTTTTCTCTATATCCTTCGCTAATTGCTTTAAAAAACGCCACGCGTTCTGCACAAACTGTAGGAGAGAAGGATGCGTTTTCTATATTACATCCGGTGAACATTTTTCCGTCAGAGCAAAGCAAAGCCGCACCAACGCAAAAACCTGAATAAGGCGCGTATGATTTTTCCGTGGATTTTTTAGCCATTTCTATCAATTCATTATATTTATTCATAAAAACCTCAAAGTAAAGATTTTTCCAAAGTGCCAAACTCTACGCCAAAAATTTTCGTAACAGTAGAGGCAATACAAGAAAACGATGATACTGTACCTAAATTTTTAGGTTCGATATTTTTATTATAAATCAATAATGGCACATACTCGCGCGTATGGTCTGTGCTAACGTCGCTAGGGTCACAACCGTGATCTGCCGTAATAATCAGCAAATCATCTTTTGTAAGTTTTTTGATAAATTTCCCAAGCCACTCATCAAATTCACTTATGGCTTTTGCGTATCCGTCAATATCGTTTCTGTGACCGTATAACATATCAAAATCAACAAGATTTATAAATGCCAAGCCATTGAAATCACAGTTTACAAGTTCGTCCGTTGCGCGCATTCCTTCATTGTTGTCGTGCGTTTTCATGCTTTTCGTCAAGCCTTCGCCTGCAAAAATGTCGGAAATTTTGCCAACTCCAATGACGTCAAATCCACCATTTTTCAGCGCGTCAAGCATAGTGTCTTTCGGCGGTTTTAAAGAAAAGTCTCTGCGTTTTGCCGTTCTTTTGAAATTCGGAGCATCTCCCGCAAAAGGACGGGCAATAACTCTTCCTACAGAAAGATCGTCCGTCAACAATTTACGAGCCGTTTCGCAGTACTCATACAAAGTCTCTACAGGAATTATATCCTCGTGTGTTGCTATTTGAAATACACTATCTGCCGAAGTGTAAACTATTGGTTTCTTTGTTTTTAGATGTTCTTCGCCATATACTTTTATAACTTCCGTCCCTGAATAAACTTTGTTGCACAACACTTTCGTGCCAATAGCGGATTCAAACTTTTCTATAAATTCGGGCGGGAATCCTAAAGGAAACGTAGGGAAGGGCTTCTCTGAAATTATTCCTGCTATTTCCCAATGTCCTGTCGTTGTGTCTTTTCCTTTTGACACTTCTGCCAGTCTCGCATACGCGGCAAGTGTTTCGTTACATTTACTGCCAAAGTCTACCCCATCAATATTGAAAAGGCCAAGGCGTTGCATATTGGGAACAGAAAAATACGGAGACTTTGATATAGCGCGCAAAGTATTTACGTCTTTATCGCCGAAATCAAGCGAATCGGGCAACGCTCCTATACCAAAACTGTCCAGAACGATAAGAAAAACTCTATTCATGGGTTATTCCTCAAAAGATATAGCAGTTTCAAGTGCTATTTTTATCATATCGGTAAGCGTGGTTTGTCTTTGCAGTGCGGTCATTGCTTCTCCTGTCATAATATGGTCAGAAACTGTACATATAGCCAATGCATTCTTTTTAGCGCGGGCAGCATTTATATAAAGTCCCGCTGCTTCCATTTCAATAGCCAAAACTCCCAATTTCAAACGTTTTTCATTAACTTCATTGTCTTCGTCATAGAAAATATCGGAAGAAAAAATATTTCCTACGTGGTACTTTGCACCAACGTTATCGCATATCTCAATTGCGCGTTTCATCAATTCATAACTCGCACATGGAGCATAATTGCCGGGGAAGTCAAACTGACTTATATAATTTGAGTTTGTTGAAGCGCTCATTCCAATTATAATATCTCCGACTGAAATATTATCTGCAATAGCCCCTGCAGAGCCTACTCTTATAATGTTTTCAACTCCGTAGAAATTGTACAATTCATAGGAATAAATGCCTATCGAAGGAATCCCCATTCCGCTTGCCATTACAGAGACTTTCTTTCCCTTGTAATAGCCTGTATACCCTTGCACTCCGCGCACGTTGTTTATAAGAACGGCATTCTCAATAAAGTTTTCTGCAATGAATTTCGATCTCAAAGGATCTCCCGGCATAAGAACAGTTTTTGCAAAGTCTCCTTGTTTTGCATTTATGTGAGGCGTATTGATTTCTTTCATTTGTTAACTCCTTACTTCGAATCTTTTGATTTAAGAATTTTCACAAGAGAACTTGTGCCGAGTCGGTCCGCGCCGTGAAGAATGAACTGTTGTGCATCGGCAAAAGATTTTATGCCGCCTGCCGCCTTTATTTTTACGCCATTGAACACGTTTTCTTTGAAAATGTCAACGTCTTCAATGGTCGCACCGCACGTTGAAAATCCGGTCGAGGTTTTTATAAAATCCGCTTTCGCGAGTGAAACTATCTCGCACATTTTGACTTTTTCTTCACGAGAAAGAAGTGCGGTTTCAATTATCACTTTTAATATTTTTTCTCCGCATGCTTTTTTTATTTCAATTATTTCTTCTTTTAGTTCTTTATATCTTTTTTCTTTCAACATGCCGATGTTTATCACCATGTCTATTTCATCTGCACCGTCTTTTATCGCATTAGCGGTTTCGTGTACTTTAACCGAAGTAGAGTTGTATCCATTCGGGAAACCAATTACGGTACAAATGGGAATTTTATCTCCTACGTATTCTTTCGCCGATTTAACATAGCATGGCGGAATACACACAGACGCAGTTTTATATTTCATTGCGTCATCGCACAAGATTTTTATATCTTCCCAAGTGGCAATAGGCGAAAGTGCAGTGTGGTCTACACGCGCCAAAATTTCTTGATTGTTCATATAGGTCACTCCTTGTAATACGAAGTCGAAAGTTATTATAATTTAATTATATCATACGTTTGAAAAAAAGTAAATCCCTGTGGTACAAAACTTGAAAGTCTCCATCGCCTAATACATATTGACACCAATGCATTTATTTGATATAATTTATAAGCATTGATGAAAATATATTCTACATTAAGGTGTGCAATGGTTGATTTAAAAAATATTTTTAAGAAAATAAAAAAATCTAATTTGCAAGTTGTATGCGTTTTGTTGTTGATTTCGCTTGCTGCTTTTCTTTTGTGGTTTAGCAACGAAAACAGCAATCAAGCAATAGGTGCTACGGCTGCGCGAATATATTTTGACGGACAGTATCGAATCGAAGACGGAGAATGGCAAGAAATTGAAGATGGAAAGCACATCCCCGCGACAGAAGGCGATGTAATCTTGAAAGGTAATTTCCATTTAGTTTCCCCGTCGGGCGAATATATCGGCATTTTTTCCGGAAATTCTCTGATTGCGTTTTACACCAATCACATTAGTCTGACATTCTGCGAATCGGGAAGCACACCCATTACTATAGACAACGAAAACCCCTTGCTCGGCAAATACGCATGCGGCGAAGATTGGACTGCACGTTCTTTTACAAAAGGAAACACCGAGCCTATTGAAATTATCGTTCACAACCCGCACAGTTTTGGAAACGAAACTGCAATTGACGAAATGCTCGCAAACGTGGCAATATGGGGGAATTTAGACTTCGAGAAAAAAATTTTGAAAAGCGGAGAAACACAAAGAGATATAGGCATCTTTTTGATAATTGTTTCCCTTATGTTTCTCGGAACGGCGGCATTCTCGACTTTGATACATATAAAAAACAACAAAATCATTTGGTTGCTTGGATTTTTGGTGTTGTTTGCCGGAACATACTTCGCATATAGTGCAAAAGGTGTTTCTTTTTGGAGTGAATCGATAGTTTCAAACACTACGCTCTTGGGCATTTCAATGATGTTTTATGTACTATTTCTTTCTATAATCATTGTAAATCTTTTGAAGGCTACAAAGAAACTGGGAAACTTTGTAATTATTATATTATCAATAACGGATGCAATTTTCTTGATTTTGCCCATTGTAAGCGATATGTATTTTTATGACGTTTTGGTTTTGTGGGTTGTGGCGCAATCTGTCGCAAATATTTTCTTAATTGGTTGTCTTATGAAGGAATTTCTTGCATCAAAAGAGAAGACTAGATGGCTTTATAAGGGAATGATACTTCCTTTTATTGCATTTTTTGTTGATATTTTTGGAATCTGGTTGGGCGTTTGGAAAGACGCTATAGTTTCGCAAGGCATGTTTATTATCTTATTTGCTGTTTCAATGTTCATGATACTAAAACTCATTCCTAACAACATCAATGCAGCAACAAAAGCAAAAGAATTGGAAATGGAAAGGATAGCACTCAATGCACAACTTTCCGAAAGCCGAATTTCTACAATGATGAGCCAAATACGTCCTCACTTTATTTA
>JAZOLR010000096.1:0-10938 GCA_045653255.1 Eubacteriales bacterium
GGGAGGCGCAGCTTTTATTTCTATACCGCTTGTCAAAACGTTATCGGGGTCGGAAAGTGAAAGTTCTGCCGTACCGCCACCGAACAATTCAGTAAATACCGTTCCGAAGTTCTTATTGATTTCCGTAAAGGTAGAAATGAAACTGTTTTTCATTTCTTCTTCTATTTTGTTCACTATTCCAAAGAGTTCTTCGTAGGATCTTGTGAGGTCGTCTACCTGAAGTTTGAGATCGTCGTATTCTTTCTTGACTTCTTTGTATTCTTCGATAGCACCCACGTTTACAGGTCCAAGTGCTCTTATCTTTGCGCGGCAACTATTTTGCACACTTGCGAATTCAGAACGATTCTTTGCATCAACCTGAGGAACATCCATTTTCAAAGCATCCTCAAAGGATATTTCGTAATCTTCCCAAAGTTTAATACCAAGTCTATCCTGCTCGCCTTGCAACTGTTTAAGTTTTGCTTCACTTGTGGTATAAGAACGGAAGCAAAGTTCCTTGTGATTGCTCTTATCTTTTGTCAATGCACGAAGTTCGGCAGAACGCTTATCATACTCAAGTATATCCTGCTCGAGCGTTTCTCTTTGTTCTTTTATTACAGAAAGCGAACTGTCAATTTGAGCGTATTCTTCTCTGTTCAACTTTCTCTTTTCTACGTGGCCTTCTTCTTGCGCTTTATACTCGGAGATATATCTGTTCTGATTTTCTCTATCGCATGCAAGGTCACGAAGACGTTCTTCAGCGGTATCCTTCATATTTTCTGCCGCTTCGATATCCTTACCGATCTCGGTTATGCGGATAAACATCTCGGTAGCATTCTTCGCCAATTCATCTTTTCTGTCGACAAGTTCATTCTTATCAATTTCAAGATTTTCGCGATAAGAACGGATGGCAGATATTTTTTGTTCAAATTCCGCAAACTCTGCATTAAGAGAAGCAAGTTCGTCTTCAAACGCCTTTCCTTCGTCGGCAAGTTTGTCATAATCGCCTTTGATTTTTTCAATCAATTCGCTATTTGCATCAAGTTTTGCATTAGCGCTATCAAGTGCTGCAAACTGTGCGCGAGACAACGAAAGAAGAAGTTCTTTCTGCTGCTCTGCATCTTTTATTTTTGAAGTTATATCACTAATTTGTGAATCTTTTGAAGAAATATCAGACTGGAGTTTTGCAAGTTCTTTTCCGATTTCTTCCGCACGAGCAAGTATTTTTTCTATTTCAACAGATCGTGAAAGAATACCGCTACTGTTCTTCACAGAACCACCCGTATAAGAACCGCCCGCGTTTATAACCTGACCGTCAAGTGTAACGAGTTTTACTTTGTATTTGAGAGAAATCGCAGCCGCGGAAGCATTATCGATATTATCAAAAATAACAGTTCTGCCAAGAAGCCATTCAACTATATTCTTGTACTCGGCATCGCACTCGGTAAGTGTATCAGCACGTCCAACGTAACCTTTATACTTGCTTGTTGCGCGAACTTCTTCAGGCTCGTTTCCTGCCTTAATAGCATTGATAGGATAAAACGTAGCACGACCTGCCCTTGCCGCTTTCAATGCGCCTATGCAGGCCTTTGCAGTACTTTCATTATCAACTACGATATTCTGCATACTTGCGCCAAGCGCGGTTTCAATTGCGGTAACGTAATCAGAGCCCGTTGAAATTATTTTCGATATAGGACCGTGAATCTTTCCGTTATTGGAAAGGTTTCCGTTTGCATACTCACGCATAACGAAACGAACGCTTTCATTATATCCTTCAAAGTGTTCTTCCATTCTGCGAAGCGCTTCTGCCCTTTGTTCAAGTGTTCCCTGTTCAATTTTAAGAGAGCCACGAGTTTCAAGTATTTTTTGTTTTTCTTCGTTTGCAGTTTCAAGAAGTGCGGAATTATCTGAAATAATTTTTTCAAATTCCGTTATCTTGTCCTTGAAACTCTTTGCATTTGCTTCGCATTTTTTAGCATCTTCAAGCAACTTTTCGCGCTCTGCTTCATACTCGGCAATCTGTTCAAGCAAAGATTTTCCTTTTGTAGAATCTGAAGTTTGAGTATTCTTAATTACGTCAATACGAACTTTGAGGTCCATTGACTCTGATTCTACTGTGCTCAATTTCGAAAGGCTTTCGGCGAGTTCCGCTTCTGCCTTTTTTATTTCTTCCGCAAGCGCCTGTTGCTGTGACAGAATTTCCAAACGCTCTCCGCGAAGAGTTTCGAGTTGTTCTTTCAGTCCTTCTATTTTTGCAAGACTGTTTACACCGTCGTTTCTTATCGCAGCCTCGGAATTGTCTATTTCAGAAATTCTGCGTTTGCATTGTTCTATCATATCAAGCAAGTGTTTTGACTCGTTTTCCGATACGTTATAATCGTTGTCGAGTTTGTGCAATTGCTTCGTATATTCATTTATCTTTGAAAGAAGTTGCTCTGATGCCAATTTATCGGTTTGAGACTGCTCAAAAACTCTGTCCGCCTGCGCTTCGAGAGAGGAAAGAGATTCCTGTATTATCTCATACTCATGAGTAGCAAGTTTGAAATCTTCTTCCGCTTTTTTGAGGTCTGTTCTAATCTTTTCGGTATCGTAAATCCACAAAGCAACGTCTGCTTTTTTCTTTTCTTCATAAAGTTCAAGATACTTCTTCGCTTTTTCCGAGTCTTTTTCAAGAGGTCCTACTCGAGACTCAAGAACACCAAGAATATCTCTAACGCGAGTCATGTTATTTTCTGTTTCAGCAAGACGCTTTTCCGTATCTTCTTTTCTATGACGATACTTTGAAATACCTGCCGCTTCTTCGAAAATATTTCTTCTATCTTCGCTTTTCTTGGATATCATTTCGGCAACTTTACCCTGACCGATTATGGAATATCCTTCGCGACCTACACCCGTATTCATAAACAATTCGTGGATATCACGAAGTCTTACGGGTTTTCTGTTTATTAGATACTCACTTTCGCCCGAACGGTAATATCTTCTTGTAACTGTTATTTCTTCGTACGGCGAATCTACCCTATGGGATTTTTCCGTATTATCAAACGTAACGGAAACTTCAGCAAAACCCATAGGACGTCTATCATCGGTACCGCCGAAAATGACGTCTTCCATTTTTGTGCCTCGGATGTTTCTACTGGATATTTCACCAAGTACCCACCTCATAGCATCGGATATATTAGACTTTCCGCTTCCGTTAGGTCCTACAACAACGGTAGCACCGCGTTCAAAATTTAAAACCGTTCTATTCGGGAAAGACTTGAAGCCATGTAATTCAAGTGATTTTAAGTACATTTGTTACCGTCCTATTAATTAATTTTTATGTTATATTCCGACAAAGATTTATCTTCTTCTATCCTCAAAGACAGAAAACCATACTTATCTTTCAGTCGGATAATGTTTTTCTTTTTTTGTCCTATTATCTTTGACGTAGCACCTACAGGAACGCTAACAGTCAAATTATTGCCACTAATTTCTCGGCAGATACCAGAAAGAGCCTCATCTAAAATATCGTAATATATTTCTCCGTAAACCAATTCACCAAGCGCAGAATGATTTGGTCCTGCGTAATAAGTATCTTTAGATACTAAATTTTCAGAGGCATGTAAACCAATTCTAATGATTCTTACGTCGTTATTCAAGAATATTTTTGCCACTTCTTTTGAACGATAAACCGCATCTTCCGTTGAGAGTGGAATATATATTCCCGACTCGCAATAGTCTTTAAGTTCTGTTTGGCACAAAACTACTGTAGGATATATACGCGCACCTTTTGCACCGCATTTTACAATTTGCTCTGCAGTATATATCTCGTCATCCAAAGTGGAATCGGGCAATCCAATCATCATTTGGCCAACTAATTCAAAGCCGTAGTCGACTATCATTTTACAAGCATCTACAGAAGTTTTTGATAAATGTCCTCGCTTGGATTTCTGCAATACGTTATCGCACATGCTCTGCAAGCCAAGTTCTACCGTTCCTACTCCGTACTGTTTTAACGTCCGCAAAATCTTGTCATTGATATAGTCAGGACGGGTTGACAGTCGTATACTGCTAACTTTTTCGCCTTGAATATATGAATGCGCGATTTTCAAAAGTTCGCACATTAAGGAATAGTCGATTCCCGTAAATGAACCGCCAAAAAACGCTATCTCTGCATTGGTATTAGAGTAATCTATTGTGGAAAGTGCTTGTTCTATCTGAGGTATTACGGAATTTGCAGAAAAATCTTCTACTCCCGATATAATTTTCTGGTTGCAGAAAACACACTGATTAGGACACCCCAAATGCGGTATAAATATAGGAATATTTGCGTGCTTTTCACTCATTGTACAAATCCTTTACACCAAACCACAAAAGCGCTTCATGAGCTGCTTTTTGCTCTGCTTCCCTCTTTGTGTGACCTTTTCCTGTGCCTACTATATTACTGTTTATTTTGGCGTTAACTTCAAAAACGCGAGCATGAGCAGGTCCATCTTCCGAAACCACCTCATAATCAAGCATTTCATTTCCGCCTTGTTGAACTAACTGTTGTAATCTCGTTTTATAATCAAGAGAAACTCTGCTATGGCATGCATCAAGTTCTTTTTGCATAAGTGTACGCACGATTCGTGAAACGTTTTTCATTCCGTTTTCACCGCTATCTATGTATATCCCTGCTAGCAAAGCCTCAAAAGCATCAGCCAATAGCGAATCTCTTTCTCTTCCATTGTTCGAATCATCTCCCTTACCGAGATAGAGATGATCACCTAAATTTATTGATCTTGCAACTCTTGCAAGTGTTGCTTCACAGACAAGACCTTGTCGAGTTTTTGTAAGAAATCCCTCGTTGTTTTTCGGAAAACTTGAATACAAGTATTCGCTTATTACTATTTGAAGTATAGCATCGCCCAAAAACTCAAGACGTTCGTTAGAAACTATGTCTGCACATTTTGCCTTTTGCTCATTTGAATACGACGAGTGTGTCAACGCATTCATGAGCAGGGATTTGTTTCTAAACGAATATTTAATTGTCTGCTCCAATATACAATTGTCTTTATGCGTTGACATAAATTCCTCTCTATTCTTCGGTTTGCGTCTCCGACTTTAACATCGCCTTTTCTTCTGCTTTACGGGCGGTCCACTGTGCTATTTCGTCGTTTATTCCCGTATTTACGAAATTGATTGCCTGCTTTACTGCATTCTTAATCGCTTTCGCATCAGAACTTCCGTGGGCTTTTATTACGGGTTTGGCAATACCCAAAATGGGCGCGCCACCGTGTTCGGAAGCGTCAAAATTCTTTTTCATTCCGCTAATCTCGCTCTTCACAAGCAAAGCGGCAATTTTAGTTTTGAGATTTGTGTAAAATACTTTTTTGACTTCTTTGAAGATAAATTTTCCCATTGCTTCAATAGTCTTAAGTATTATATTACCTGTAAAGCCATCTGCTACGAGAACATCACAATGAGAGAAAGGAATCATTTTGCCTTCTATATTTCCGACAAAATTGATTTCTTTTGACGCGGAAAGACGCTCATATATTTCAATCTGTAATGCCTTTCCTTTGTTGTATTCCGTGCCGTTGTTTGCCTGACCTACTCGCGCAGACTCTATGCCGTATATTTTCTGCATATAGATTGATCCCATAATAGCAAACTGCTCTGCGTCATCAGCAGTAATTTCAAGATTAGCGCCCGAATCCAATAGCAACAACGGAGACGCAAGAGGAAGCACGGTTGCTATTCCCGCTCTGCGTATTCCTTTTACTCGTCTGACAATCAAAGTTGCACCTGCAAGAAGTGCACCTGTATTACCAGCACTAACGAACGCATCGCCGTCTCCGGAAGAAAGCATTTTTAGGCCTACGCTCATTGAAGAATCTTTTTTTGTTCTTATTACCGAAAGTGCGTCATCTTCCATATTGATAACGTTATCGGCATGTACAACTGAAATCCCATCAAGAGAAATTTTTTCCTTTTTCGCAACCTCGGCAATAACATTCTCATCTCCCACAACTGCGATATCTACAGGAAATTCCGTGGCAGCCATTGCAGCGCCCTTCAACATTTCAATAGGGGCGTTATCACCACTCATAACATCTATTATAATTTTCATTACAAAGACCTCAAATTATATGTTTTTGTACAATTCGTTAATTATTTCAAGTGAACGCTCGGAATAAGCTTCATTTCTTGCTATTTTTCCGCCTTTCACCTTTTGTTCAAGCGGTTCAATAATTCCAAAATTAGCGTTCATCGGTTGAAGATTTACAACGTTTTCGTCACTTATATAGTGTGCAAGAGCACCTATTTGAGTAGTCTTCGGGAATATTATCCTATCTTCACCCAATGCCGCTCTTGCTGCATTTATTCCTGCAACAAATCCGGAAGAAGTAGACTCAATGTATCCTTCAACGCCCGTCATTTGTCCTGCAAAGAATAGCGACGGATTTGCCTTCATGGAATAATCCGCTGACAACAATCTAGACGAATTTAAGTACGTGTTTCTATGCATTACACCGTAACGAAAAAATTCAGCGTTTTCAAGTCCGGGAATCATTCTAAATACGCGTTTCTGCTCAGCAAACGTGAGATGCGTTTGAAAACCTACAAGATTGTACATCGTGCCTTCTCTGTTTTCTTTACGCAACTGTACCGTTGCATAAGCATCCTTTCCTGTTTGCGGAAGAGGAAGACCTACGGGTTTCATTGGTCCAAAGCGAAGAACGTCATAACCGCGTTGAGCCATAACTTCGACAGGCATGCAACCTTCAAAAACTTTCAAGTTGCCCTGCGACTGTTCATCAAACTCTTTCAGTTTTGCCATTTCCGCATTAAGAAGTTCATTGTAAAATGCGTCATACTGCTCTCTTGTCATCGGACAGTTGAGATAGTCGTCGCCATTTCCTTTTCCATATCTTGATGCAAAAAAGGCAACATCCATATTTACAGTAGTAGCATCAACAATAGGAGCGGCGGCATCATAGAAATGAAGTTCACCGCCACCAATCATCTTAGAAATTGAAGAAGAAAGTTCCTCTGAAGTCAAAGGTCCGGTAGCAATTACAACCACACCTTCTTCAACAGAAGGAACATTCGTAATTTCTTTTTCTTTTACTTTTATGAGCGGATGCGACTTTATTTTGTTCGTTATATAATCTGAAAATTTTTCGCGGTCAACTGCCAAAGCACTTCCGGCAGGAACTTCAGACGCATATGCCGCTTCCATTATCAGCGAATTCATAGCAGAAAGTTCCGCTTTCAAAAGTCCAACAGCATTATTAAGTTGGTTTGAACGAAAAGAATTAGAACATACAAGTTCCCCGAATTTATCACTATGGTGTGCGGGGGTGTATTTATTAGGCTTGATCTCATAAAGAGTAACAGACACCCCACGCTCTGCCGCTTGCCATGCCGCCTCGCATCCAGCGAGACCAGCACCAATCACGGTAATATTATTTTTCATTATTTTCACCTTGTATTTCGTCTCGCTTATATCCACACTCTTTATCAGCGCAATAAACTTGTTTTCTGCTCTTTTTGTAGAAAAGTATTTTTTCACATTGCGGGCACTTCTCATTCATAGGCATATCCCACGAAGAGAAATCACAATCGGGATATCTTTCGCAACTATAAAACAGCGATTTGCGTTTCCCGTATTTCGCTATAACTTTTGCGTTACACTTGGGGCAAGAAACTCCAATTTCAGTAAGTTTTTGCTTTGTAAATTTGCATTTCGGATAATTTTTACAAGCATAGAAACTTCCATACGCACCGTTACGAACAACCATTTCACCGCCACAAAGTTCACATACAAATCCCGCAGACTTATTCTCGGTTTCTTTCTTTTCGGCTACTTTTCCGTTTTTGTCAACCGCTTTTGTATTTTTACATTGAGGATAATTGGGGCATGCAAGGAATTTACCGAATTTTCCGTTTTTGTAAATCATCATTGCCCCACATTTCTCACATTTATAATCAGAAACATCCGGGGGGATTTCTATAGTTTCTTGAGAAACTTCTATATCTGCATTATCAAGTGAATTTTTAAAACCTTCATAAAAACCTTCCAAAACTTTGGACATCGTGGTTTTTCCTCTAGCAATCATATCGAACTTGTTTTCCATATCTGCCGTGAATTTATAGTCAACTATGTCAGGAAAATTCTCTTTCATAAGTTTTGTAGTTATTTCTCCGACAGGCGTAGGAACAAGCGCCTTACCCTCGTGCTTTACGTAATTTTTCATTATTGTAGTTATGATAGGAGCATACGTACTGGGGCGTCCGATTCCGTTTTCTTTAAGGAATTTTATCAAGGTTGCTTCATTGTATCGCGGTGGGGGTTCTGTAAAATGTTGAGACTTTTCAAAACTCTCCATTTTAAGAACCTCATTCTGAGATATTGCAGGCAAAGAAGAAATATCTATATCTTCTTCCTCATCGTCATCCTTTTCGGTTGTGTTGCCATATATAGCCAGGTAACCTCTAAATTTTACAGTATTTCCGCTCGATTTAAATACGTATCCCGCATTCTCAAAATCAACAGAAACAGTATTATAAACCGCGGCAGACATCTGACTCGCCATAAATCTTTCCCAAATCAATTGATAAAGTTTGAACTGGTCGTTTGTAAGATACTTCTTTATGTTTTTGGGAATCATATTTACGTTTGAAGGACGAATTGCTTCATGAGCGTCCTGAGCTGCAGACTTTGTTTTGTACTGTTTAGGCGTATGAGGATAATAATCTTCGCCAAACATTTGCGCAATCAAGTCTCTCGCTGCATCTTGCGCTACTGCAGAAACTCTCAAGGAGTCAGTACGCATGTAAGTTATAAGACCTTGTACACCGCCGTTTTCGTTTCCGAGGTTAATTCCTTCGTAAAGTTCCTGAGCGATTTTCATAATCTTATGCGTAGGGAAACCGAGTTTTCTTGATGCTTCCTGCTGCATTGTAGCGGTTTCAAAAGGAGGCGCAGGATTTTTCACACGCTGAGATTTTTTTATGCTTATCGCGGTAAAATCAGAAGAACGAACAGCGTCCTCTATTTTTTGAGCGTCACTTTCGCTTGTAACTTTTATCTCGTAGTCTCGCGTACCATGGAATTTTGCTCTCACTCTCTCATTTTTTGACGTCAAGAGATCTGCACGAACGTTCCAATATTCTTTGGGCTCAAATGAACGAATCTCTTCTTCACGTTCTGTTATAATTCTTGTAGCGACAGATTGAACTCGTCCTGCCGAAAGACCGCTTTTAACGTGTTTCCAAAGGAACGGACTCAATTTATATCCCACTATTCTATCAAGAATACGTCTTGTT
The DNA here is from genome assembly GCA_045653255.1 of Eubacteriales bacterium. Classification (GTDB taxonomy): domain Bacteria; phylum Bacillota; class Clostridia; order Oscillospirales; family CAG-272; genus UBA1740. Next base: position 9,274 of record JAZOLR010000096.1, read on the forward strand.
TGCTGAGAGTTCACAAGATCTTCGTTTATAGCAACGGGATGTTTGATTGCTTCTTTTACAACCCCTTTGGTAATCTCGTTAAACGTTACTCTGCAAGGTTTGTCAAGCGGTATGTCAAGAGCCTTAGCAAGATGCCACGATTTAGCCTCTCCCTCACGGTCAGGGTCGGTTGCGAGGAATATTTTATTTGCGTTTTTTGCTTCTTTTTTTAGAAGTTTGATAACATCGCCTTTTCCTCTAACATTTATATAGTGAGGGGCAAAATCTTTATCTATATCAACGCCAAAAGTGCTTTTGGGAAGGTCTCTTATGTGTCCTTTAGAAGCAACTACCTTATAGTTAGAGCCAAGATAACTTTTTATTGTGCTTGCTTTAGAGGGAGACTCAACTATTACCAGATTAACCATTTATTTTACCTTTCATATATATCTAAAATCAAAGTTTTTTTACAATATTACCTGACAAAAAAGTGACACGACCTTTCATTTCAAGAAGTGTTAACGCGGTCATGACTTCTTGCGGATCATCACTTTTTACAACATCGTCAAGTTCTGCATTCGCATTGTCGGGAATTCTATTATAAATTTCTCTAACAAACGAATCTAAAGTCGCAAGAATTGGATTTTCCTGCTTTTTATTTTCAAGTGACTTTTCGTCACACGAAAGTTCTTTTTTAGTTTCCGATTTTTTCGACTTGTTTTTATCCTTGCTTGAATCGGGAGAAGTTTTATCCTTGCGTTGTCTTCCCTGCACACCGTAATGTGCAAGAGTGGAATCAACCGCAAAAACTTTAGATTTAAGCAGTTTAAATATATTTATTTTAGCATCAAAGATAGAATTAAAATCGTTTAAAACATCATCTGCACAGTTTATTGGTTTTACGCCTTCTTTTATGAGCAAAGAAATGCCATGACTGTTTTCTTCATCGACGTTTCCCGGCAACGCATAAACTTTCTTTCCTTGCTCCATCGCTTTTCTTGCCGTAATAAGAGCACCGCTTATTTCATCTGCCTCTATTACGACCGTTGCCTCGGACATTCCGCTTATTATACGGTTTCTTGTAGGAAAATTCCAAGGATTAGGCGCACTTCCAGGAGGATACTCTGAAATTACCGCACCGCAATTTGCTACAAAAGAAGCCAAGCGCTTGTGTGCAGATGGATATACGCTATCAACACCGTTACCAAGAACTGCTACCGTTTTTGCCTTCACACTCAAAGCCGCAGCATGCGCCACGCTATCTATGCCAAGTGCCAAGCCACTAACAACGACTGCACCTGCCGTTGCGATATCAGAGGCTATTTCAAAAGCCATGCGCTTTCCATAATCGCTCATTTTTCTTGTTCCTACCACAGAAATGAACGTATTTTCCTCCGAACTCGGAATAGTACCGAGGCAATAAAGCAGCACGGGCGGATCACTTATATTACGCAAAGCACGAGGATACTCGTCACAATCGTAAGATATTATACGAATTCCCGTTCTGCCGCAGTAATCAAGCAATTTTCTTGCCGATGTTATGTCCTTATCGCACAGAAGTTTAACATCCATCGGGTATTCTTTGAGCGCTTCCTTGATTTCATCATCAGTCGCATGATATATTTCATACGGAGATGAAAAACTTTTTCTGAGTAATGCATAAGTGATAGACCCCGGAGTACAGTG